>DASVCF010000053.1:0-3996 GCA_036381735.1 Gemmatimonadaceae bacterium
TGATCGCATGCGATCAATCGACTCTGACCCCTTTGATCCACAGCCTCCACTCGCAGCTACTCACAGCTCACAGCTCAGAGCTCACAGCTGCTCCCCGCCGCCCCGCGCCCTCCCAATCGTGGCTGCGCAGATACTTCTCGAACGTCGTCAGCTGCGGGTCGATTGTGCGGAGCGCGACGATGTCCGCGTCGTATCCCACGCGATCGAACCATCGGTACATCTCCGTGTACTCCTCTCCCGCCGCCGTGCGGTACTGATCCCACGAGAGCTGTACGTACACCACCGGCCGGCCAATCACGCGACTGAACGTGTCGGCGATCTGCTGCATGGTCAGCTCGTCCCCCGCGAGATCAAGCTCGCGACCGAGCCATGCGTCGCGATCGGCGAAGGCCATGGCGACGAACACGCCGACGTCGCTCGCCGCCACCTGCTGAAAGGTCCGCTCCGGAGCGAGCGGCTGCGCCAACGTCCCATCGAGGATCGATGCGCGGAGCACGGGCGTCTCCCAGTTGTCCATGAAGAAGACGGGGCGGAAGATGGTGTACGGCAGACCGAGCGCGCGGATACGCTGCTCGATCGTCCATTTGCTCTCGAAGTGCGAGAGCCCGGTGTTCCGGTGCGCGCTCCCCACCGAGCTGTACACGAAGTGGCCGATGCGGACGTCGTGCGCGAGCTCGGCGAGGGCGATTCCCTGCCGCACTTCGCGCTCGAAGCCCGTCTCCCAGAAGTTCTGCACGGCGAACAAGCCATCCATCCCCTCCAGCAACGGGCGCAGCGACTGGGGCGCATCCAGGTCGCCCTGCATCACCTCGGCGCCGAGCTCGGCGAGCCGTCGCGCCGCCGGCTTCCGCGGATCGCGCGTGATGGCCCGCACGCGGAAGCCACGCTGCAATAGCTCATTCACCACCGCGCCCCCCTGCTTCCCCGTCGCCCCAGTCACGAGCACCGTGCGTCCAGCGTTCTCTCTCGCGGTCATCGTCATCCCTCCTGCGCGCTCGCATGGACGCGCGCGATCACTGATTGGGGTTCGCGACGAGCTTCGGCGCCGTCTCCACCGAGGTGTAGCCATACGATCCGCACTTCACGTTGGGGTTCGTGGCACTGAAGACGCCGTATGGATTCGCCTTGAAGAGCCAGACGTGCAGATCGTAGTGCGTCATGCTCGCGGGCATGAGCGGGTGATGCCCCGCCATGGGGCCGTCGAACGGGTGTCCGAAAAGAACGGGCCTCGCCTTCACGCCAGTGGCGAGCGGAACGAACCACTCGGCGCCGACGAGCACCAGCTTGTCCCCCTGCGGCTCGTAGAGGAGCACCGAGGGCTTCGCCGGGTCGGGGACCGGGCCTACCGCGGCCATGTTGATGAAGTGCACCCCCATGCTCCCCGGACGGTAGGCGACCTCGCCCGGACCACCGGCGCGGGGGATGGTGATGCACCCCAGCGTGGAGAAGTAGCCATCGTGAATCGCCACGATGGGATCCTGGTACTTCGCGAGCGCCGCGCGCATGCTGTCGAGCTCGGGGCTCGACGTCGGTGCCTGACCGTAGACGGTCGGCACGCTGGTTCCACCGTAGACGCCAGCGCCGAGCATCACGAGTGCGATGCACAGACGATGGCGTACGGTCGAGCTGGGGGTACGCATGACGTCCTCCGAGGATGATGTGGAGCGTCGCGCACCGCACGCAGCGCGCCATGGGCTCGCCGCTTCGCGTTGTATGGGGGCTGGCTGGAAGCTCCGAGCTGCGCCTGGAGTGAATTGCACTACCGATCGCCGAGAGCGACAACGGTGAGATCGAGCCGACCGATCACCCCGAGCGTCGCTCGGCACTCACAGCTCCGAGCTCACCCTCCCCACTCTCTCCCCCCCGACTCCCTCCGACTCCGGCGTGAAGTCCTCGCCCGGATTGATGAACGCATCGCGCTCGATCTGGTATTGCTTGTCGTACAGCTGACGGTAGCGGCCGCCGAGGGCGAGCAGTTCGTCCTGGGTGCCGCGCTCCACGATCTCGCCGTCCTCGAGCACGAGGATCTGATCGGCGCTCGCGATGGTCGACAGCCGGTGCGCGATGACGAACGTCGTGCGCCCGTGACGCAGGGAGTTGAGGCCATCGCGAATCAGTGCTTCGCTCTCGCTGTCCAGACTCGAGGTCGCTTCGTCGAGAATCAGGATGCGCGGATCGGCCAGGATCGCGCGTGCGATCGCGACGCGCTGCCGCTGCCCGCCGGAGAGCTTCACGCCGCGCTCGCCGACGATCGTCTCGTAGCCCTCCTCGAAGCGCTCGATGAACTCGTCGCAGTGCGCGATGCGGCTCGCCTCGCGGATCTCGTCCATGGTCGCGTCGGGCTTGGAGAAGCGGATGTTCTCGGCGATCGTTCCGTCGAACAGGAAGTTGTCCTGCAGCACGACGCCGAGCTGCGCGCGATAGTCGCGGAGGCGCATCGTATCGAGATCGCGGCCGTCGACCAGCACACGTCCGGACTGCGGACGGTTGAACGCCATCACGAGGCTGATGAGCGTGCTCTTCCCCGAGCCGCTCGGGCCGACGAGCGCCGTGGTCGAGCCGGCGGGCGCGTCGAACGACACGTGCTTGAGCACCGGCTTCCCGGGCGCGTACTCGAAGCTCACGTCGTCGAAGGCGACGTCACCCTGAATCTCCGGCGCCGGTCCGCGCGTCGCATCCTCGTCGTCCTCGGTCGTCATCTGCCGGATCTCGCGGATGCGATCGAGCCCCGCGAACGCTTCACTGATCTGTGTGCCGATCTGCGCGATCTGGATGAGCGGTGCGGCGAGTACGCCGATGAACAGCACATACGTCATGAACTCGCCCGGCGTCATCTGGCCCGCGAGCATCGCGCGGCCACCCACGACGATCACGAGCGCGCCGATGGCGCCCACGATCAGCGTCGAGAATGCATCGACCGCCGAGACGCCGGTGATCGACTGCGCGACGTTCCGGAGCAGGCGGTGCACGCCGCGCGTGAAGACGAGGTCCTCGCGTCGCTCGGCCACGTACACCTTCACGTTGCGGATGCCGCCGAGCGATTCGGTGAGGCGGCCGGTCACGTCTGCATTGATCACGCTGCGGTGCCGGAACACCGGGCGCAGCTTCTTGAAGGCGTACACCATCCCCCCACCGAACACGAGCAGCAGCCCGAGCGCGGCGGTGGTGAGCCGCCAGTTGCTGTAGAAGAGATAGCCCAGCGCGATCACCGCGGTCACGAGTCCACCGATGAGCTGGATGAGCCCCGTACCGACGAGATTCCGGATCCCTTCCGCGTCCGTCATGATGCGCGAGATGAGGACGCCGCTCTTCGTCGAATCGAAGTAGCTGATCGGGAGCCGCGTCACGTGCGCCTGCACGTGGCGTCGCATGTCGGCGATGGCGCGTTGCGCCGTGATGCTCACCACTTGCGACAGCGCGAACGACGTGACGCTCTGGATGAGCGTCGCGCCGATCGCGACGAGGGCGATCGGGATGAGCAGTCCGGTCTGGTGCTTCCCGACCACGTCGTCGATCAGAATCTTGGGCATGTAGGGAAGCACGAGCCCCGCGAGGCGGCTCACGAGCATGAGCACGAGCCCGATGCGCAGGTGTCGCCGGTGCTGCCAGATGAGCTCGCGCGATTCGCGCCAGACGCTCGAGAGCGTGAGCTTCCGCTTGGTGTCCTGTGCCATACCTCGAAGGATACGGGGGGAATGGTGGGGCGAGTAGGGCCCTGGCGTGAACGCGACGACGCCGCCATTAGTTCAGTGGGGTCCGTGGATTCTCTCTCCGGAGAACGCCATGAACGGCTACAACTTCACCGAGCGCGTACGCAAGGTTCTGGCGATGGCCCGCGAGGAGGCGGCCCGGCTCCACCACGAGTATGTGGGGACGGAGCACATCCTGCTCGGGCTGATCCGCGAAGGGGAGGGCGTGGCCGCGGCCGTCCTGCAGAACCTGAGCGTGGACCTGGACGAGGTCCAGCAGAAGATCGAGGAGACGGTCAAGAAGGGG
>DASVCF010000054.1:0-17770 GCA_036381735.1 Gemmatimonadaceae bacterium
TTGATCGCCGGCGATCAATCGGCTCTGACCCCGTTGATCCAGGCGCAGCAGCAGCACGTCCTCCAGCAGGTCGAGCACCGCTCGCGGCACGACACCTCGTTCGCGGGCGCGCTCGAGCGCGATGTCGATCTCGCGCTGATCCTCGGGGTGCACGACCTCGGTGCGCGCGTCGATGTACGTGCGGTAGACCGGGAAGCACGCGATGAGCTCGACGATCGCGTCGCGCACCACCGACGCCGGCAGGTCGCGCGCGCGTGGGTCGCGCTGCGCGATGGGCTGCAGCAGGCGATGCACGCGATCGACATCGGGCGCGAGTGAGGCCCGGAGCACGTGCACCTTGCCCCGGTACGCGACCTCCTCGAAGTCCACCGCGCGGCCAAGGTGCAGCATCGCGCGGTAGCGCGCCTCGATCCGCTCCTTGCCGCCCGCGTCGATGAACACCGACTCGAGCTCGTTCAGGAACTCGTACCCCGTGGTCCCCTGCACCGGCCAATCGGCGCGCAGCTGCTCGCCCTCGCACAGGATCTTCTCGACGACGATCGGGAACGCGTCGCCATCCTGATCGCCGCCGCCGGTATCGATACCGGCGTCGTCGCCGCCGCCGGTATCGATACCGGCGTTGTCGATGCCGCCGCTGCCCCCGCCGGCACTCCGCCCCCGCGCCGTGGCGACCGCCGAGCGCAGGCGCTCGAGGTAGGTGCGCGGATCGAGGAGCCCGTCGATGTGGTCGACGCGGAGTCCGTCGAGCGTGCCGTCGGCCACCCAGAGGAGGATGCGCTCGTGGGTGGCACGGAAGACGGCCTCGTCCTCCACGCGCAGCGCGACGAGCTCGTTGATGTTGAAGAAGCGGCGGTAGTTGATGTCGCGCGCCGCTCGGCGCCAGTTGGCGAGCACGTAGTGCTGACGATCGAGGAGCGCGCGGAGGCGACGGTGTCCATCGCGCCCCATCGTGTAGCGCGCCACCGCATCGCTCCCCTCGTCGGCCGCGCGGCGCAGCGACTCGGGGACGGTGGATGGGTCGAGCGGGAAGGAGTGATCGAAGTAGCGGACGCGCAGCGCGCCATCCGCGCGCGCGAGCGTGATCTCCTCGCGCGCGATGGCGGCGTCACGCGAACGGCCGAGCACGGGGAGCAGGATGCGTCCCGCGAGCGAGCGCTCGGGTGGATACCAGTCGATGTCGAACCAGGGCGCGAAGCGCGACGCCTGGCCGAGCGCGAGCACGTCGTCCCAGTACGGATTCTCGCTCCCGGTCCCCATGTGGTTGGGGACGATGTCGACCACGAGCCCCATCCCGCGCTCGTGCAGCGCGCGCGCGAGCGCGCGGAGATCTCCCTCGGTGCCGAGCTCGGGGTTGAGCGCGCGGGGATCCACGACGTCGTAGCCGTGCGTGCTCCCGGGGCGCGCGGTGGTGATCGGCGAGCTGTAGATGTGCGACACGCCGAGTTGATGCAGATACGGCACGATGCGCGCGGCATGGCGCAGCGTGAAGCCGCGGTTGAGCTGCAGCCGGTAGGTGGCGAGGAGCGGGCGCGGCGGGGTCATGGCTCGTCCGGCTCGTCCGGCCCGTTCGGCCCGTTCGACGCATTCGACCCGTTCGCTGTGTTTCGCGCATTCGACCCGTTCGATGCGTTCGCGCGGCTGCAGCGCAGCGACGTCGCGACGTCGGCGTCATCGCGCAGCGCGTCGAGCGGCGTGTGGAGCCGACGCTGCCAGCTCGGATACACATCGAGGGTGACGCCGGGGAGGTTCACCGGCTCCGTCTCGCCGACGAGATCGTCGAGCGAGATGCCGACGAGCGCCGCCGGCGTGCGACAGAGAAATTCGTGCACCGCGCCGCGCAGCTCGGCGTCGCGAGGCTCCGCAGCACCGGCGGGGAGGACGTGCTCCGCCTCGAGCCGCCGCACGAGCGCCTGCCGGTCGCGCGCGCGCTCGGCGCGGGCTCTTTCCATGACGTCGTCGCTCGTGATGAGCCCCACCTCGCGCCGCAACGCGATGTCGCGCCCGCACCAGAAGCCTTCGATGGTCGGCAGGTCGTGCGTGTTCGCGGTGGCGAGCGAGAGCGAGGGGTACGACGCCGCGCCGCGGAAGTCGCCCGCGTGGTCGCGCTCGAAGTACAGGACGCGCGAGCCCAGGATCCCCCACTCGTGCATCGCACGCGGCACCTCGGGGGGGACGGTGCCCAGATCTTCGCCGACGATGAGCGCGCGATGCCGCACGCTCTCCAGCGCGAGGATGCCGAGCAGATCGTGCGCGGGGAATCGCACGTAGGCGCCCTGCGAGCCGGGCATCCCCTCCGCGATCCAGAACTGGCGGAAGAGCCCCATGACGTGATCGATGCGGAGCGCGCCCGCGTGCGCGAGCGCGGCGCGCAGCAGGAAGCGCCAGTAGTGGTAGCCGGTGTCGCGCAGCGCGCCCGGATCGAGCGGCGGGAGCGCCCAGTTCTGCCCCTGCGGCGCCAGCGGGTCGGGCGGCGCACCGATGCTCGCGCCCATCACGAACAGCTCGGGGAACGCCCATGTGTCGCTCCCGTCGCCCGCCGAACCGATGGCGAGATCCTGATAGAGCCCGACGGCCATCCCCGCATCCACACCGGCGCGCGCCGCCGCCTCGAGCTGACGGTCGAGCTCGAACTGGAGCCAAGAGTGAAAGTCCACCTGCTCGCGATGCGCGTCGCGGAAGCGCGCGACCTCGGGCGACCTGGGATCGCGGTACGGCGCCGGCCACTCGCGCCAGCAGGCGCGGCCGCCCCGTTCGGCGGCGACGTGCTCGTCGAGCGCGAGGAAGGTGGCGAAGGTGGTGAGCGATCGCCCCTGCTGCTCGAGGTAGCGCGCGTACGCCGCACCGCGCGCGTCGGCCGTGCCGCGATGCGCGCGCGCGAAGGTGCGGTGCAGCAGCTCGAGCACGGGACGCTTGAGCGCCATCACGCGCTCGTATTCCACGCGCTCGCTCGCGTGCACGGACCGTAGCGCCTCGCGCACGTCGCGCCGAGCGAGCATCTCGCGCGCCTCGGCGGATTCCGCGAGCTCGGGCACCGCCTCGACGTCCAGATAGAGCACGTTGCGAAAGAGCCGGCTCACGGGGCTGTACGGACTGATCTGCGAATCGTGATTTCGCAGCGCATGCAGCGGGTTCACGCCGATGAAGTCGGCACCGACCTCCGCACTCCACACCGCCAGATCGCGCAGATCGGTGAGGTCACCCACCCCCCAGTTCCGCGCGCTGCGAATGGTGTAGAGGTTGGCGGTGATGCCGAACACGCGCCGGCCGCCCAGCAGCCCCGCGGGCGTCACGCACGAGCTCGGCGTGACGATGAGCGTCTGCTCCGCCTCACGCTCCTCGTGCGCCGCGCGGACGTGGAGTCGCACGGTGTGGTAGCCGGGCGCCGGGCCGACCGGGAGCGGAAGTGCCATCTCGGCGTCCGCATTTCGCGCCGAGCCCGACGCGCGATGCACCGCGCCGCCTTCGTCGTGCAGCTCCATCGTCCAGTCGAGCGGCGCCCCGCTCCACGCATCCGGCAGGCGGAGCGGGAGCTCGACGGCGTGCCCCATCGGGCGCTCGACGGTATGCTCCCGATGCGCCGGCGCTCGCGGCTCCGCCACCACGCGCACGCGCTCGATGAGCTGAGCCGCCTCGCGCGCGTCGAGCGCATCGAGCGCCTCACGCGCCCGTTCTTCGGTGGACGCGTCGATCCCCATCGCCGCGAGCAGCGCGACGCGCGTCTCGTCGCTCGTCGCGCACACCCCAGACGCCCCATGGCCCACGTACTCGGGGAGGATGCCGACGCGATCGGCGAGTGAGGAGAGCGAGGACATAACGATGAGGCAGCTGTGAGTTCTGAGTTGTGGGTTCTGAGTTCTGAGTGGTTGTGAGCACGAGCATCCAGGGATGCACGAGGTTCATCACCCCACTCACCACCCAGAACTCACAACCCACAACGCATTGCACCACTCCCCCTGCACGGCACGCCCCGCGCCACCAGCGCCACCGTCGCTGCCGGTGTTCGCGCGACACGAACACAATCAGGTATACTTCCGGGGCGCGCCGCCCGATACCGGCACGGCGCGATGCGTGCCGTCACCCGAGCCGACGCAGCCACTTCGCTCCCCATGACCCACACCGCCCGCCACGCGCTCGAGCACGGGAGCGCCGCCGACACCGCCGGCTCACGCGCCGACGAGCTCCCCGGATTGGCGATCCGGCACCTCCGCACGCACGACGACTTTGCCGCGTGCGTGCAGCTCCAGCACGACACCTGGGGCGCGACCTTCAGCGAGTGCGTCCCCGCCGCCATCCTCAAGGTGAGCCAGCGCATCGGCGGCGTGTGCGCCGGCGCGTTCGATGCGCGTGGCCGACTCCTCGGCTTCGTCTTCGGCATGACGGGCGTCGAACACGGGCGACTCGTCCACTGGTCCGACATGCTCGCCGTCCGCCCCGAGCTGCGCGACCAGGGGATCGGCCGTCGCCTGAAGGAATTCCAGCGCGACACGTTGCTCGCGATCGGCGTCGAGCGCATCTACTGGACCTACGATCCGCTCGTCGCGCGGAACGCGCACCTCAACATCAACCGGCTCGGCGTGCAGGTGGTGGAGTACGTGCCCGACATGTACGGCAGCGAGACCGACAGCGTGCTGCACCGCGGGATCGGGAGCGATCGTTTCGTCGTGGCGTGGCGCATTGCCGGTGATCGCGATGCACAGATCGAGGATGCAGATGCCGCGCGCGAGGCGCGCATCGTGAACGCCGCCGATGCACGCGGCGTCCCCACGCCCCCCGCACTCCCCGATGCGCCCGCCGAGCCCGTGCTGCGCGTCGAGATCCCGCTCGAGATCGCGCGCGTACAGTCGGCGTCGTTGGACATCGCCGCGCGCTGGCGCGCCACCACCCGCGCCGCGTTCACCTGGGCGTTCGCGCACGGCTACGAGGTGACGGGGTTCGTGCGCGAGCCGCGCATCCGGCGCGCCTGCTACGTGCTCACGCACGCGGCACTCTCGTCGTCGCCCGGGACGTCGCGGCCCGGAACATCACCCCGCCGCGAAGGAGATCGCTGATGCTCCGCGTCGACCGTATCACGCTGCGCGAGATTCGTCTCCCGCTCAAGGAGCCGTTCCGCATCTCCTCCGGCGTAGTGAGCGAGCGGCGCATCGCGCTCCTCGAGCTGCACCACCCGGACGGCATCGCGGGATGGTCGGAGTGCGTGGCCGGCGAGCAGCCCAACTACAGCGACGAGACGATCGACACCGCGTGGCACGCGCTGCGCGAATGGATCGCGCCGCGTCTGCTACGACGCGAGCTCGAGGGACCACAGACGGTGCACGCGATCCTCGACCGCGACTTCCGCGGTCACCGCATGGCCAAGGCAGCCGCCGAGATGGGATGCTGGGAGCTGGCCGCGCGGCTGTGCGATCTGCCGCTCGCCACACTCCTCGGCGGCACGCGCGAGCGCATCGTCACCGGGATCTCGATCGGGCTGCAGGAGAGTCCGGACGCCCTCGTGCAGCGCGCCCGCGCGGCGCTCGAGAAGGGGTATCGCAAGATCAAGCTCAAGATCGCGCCGGGGAAAGACGTCGCCTACGTCCGCGCCGTGCGCGACGCGCTCGGCCCCGACGTGCACCTCATGGCCGATGCGAACTCCGCGTACACGCTCGCCGACGCGGATCTCCTCCGAGAGCTCGATGCGTTCGACCTCCTCATGATCGAGCAGCCGCTGGGGCGCGAGGATCTCGTGCGCCACGCGACGCTCCAGCGCATGCTCGCGACGCCGCTCTGTCTCGATGAGTCGATCACCGACGTCGAGCGCGCGGAGGACATGATCACGCTCGGCAGCGGCCGCATCGTCAACATCAAACCCGGACGCGTGGGCGGCTTCGGCATGTCGATCGCCATCCACGATCTCTGCCAACAGCACGGGATCCCGGTGTGGTGCGGCGGGATGCTCGAGAGCGGCGTGGGCCGAGCACACAACGTCGCGCTCGCGTCGCTCCCCAACTTCACGCTCCCCGGCGACCTCAGTCCGAGCGCGCGCTACTGGGAGCGCGACATCGTCACCCCCGAGTGGACCATGGACGCCGACGGCATGGTCCGCGTCCCGCGCGAGACGCCGGGGATGGGCGTGACGGTGGACATGGATCGCGTGGAAGATCTGACGGTGAGGCGGGAGGTGGTGGAGTGAGTCAGTGGGTCAGTGGGTCAGTGAGTCAGGAACTGCAGGGAGGAGGGAGGAGGGAGGAGGAAGGGAACACGGTGTCAGTCCGAGCGCCGTGTGTCATTCCGAGCGTGAGCGAGGAATCTCGGGCGGATTGTCATTCCGAGCGAAGCGAGGAATCTCGGCCCTGCGCGCTGAGTGAACCATGAGCACATCACTCCCCGGCTCGCTCGACGCACTCTTCCCCGCATCCCTCCGTCGCACGCTCATCGCGCTGCGGCGCGATCTGCACGAGCATCCGGAGCTCTCGGGACACGAGGAACGCACCTCCAACGTGCTGCACTCGGCGCTCGCGACGCTCGATCCCGTGGAGCTCGAGCACGTGGCCGGCACGGGGCTCGTCGCGCGCATTCGCGGCCGCGATGCGGGCGTACCGCCCGTGGCCATCCGCGGCGACATCGATGCGCTTCCCATCCAGGAGGACACGGGGCTCCCCTTCGCATCGCAGCACGCGGGGGTGATGCACGCGTGCGGTCACGATGTGCATGCGACGTGGGCCGTAGGTGCGGCGCATCTGCTCGCCGCGAACCCTGCGCACGGCGATGTGCTGATCGTCCTCCAACCGGCGGAGGAGACGGGACACGGCGCGGCGGCGATCGTGGAGTCCGGCGTGCTGCGCGATGTGACGGCGATCTTCGGCGGCCACGTGGACCGTCGCTTCACGGTGGGGCAGGTGGTGGCGCAGGAAGGTCCGCTCGCCGCATCGGCCGACACGTTCGAGATCGAGCTCGTGGGGAGCGGTGCGCACGGCGCGCGCCCACACGAGTCCGCGGACCCGATCGTCGGCGCGGGGACGCTCATCGGCGCGCTGCAGACCATCGTCTCGCGCCGAGTGAACCCCGCGTACCCCGCGGTCGTTTCGATCGGGAGCATTCACGCGGGCTCGGCGCCCAACGTCATCCCCGATCGCGCGACGCTCACCGGCACACTGCGCGCGACCGACCCCGAGACGCGGCAGCTGTTGGTCGATGACGTGCGTCGCATCGCCGAGGCGACGGCCGAGCTGCAT
Organism: Gemmatimonadaceae bacterium; assembly: GCA_036381735.1. Taxonomy (GTDB): domain Bacteria; phylum Gemmatimonadota; class Gemmatimonadetes; order Gemmatimonadales; family Gemmatimonadaceae; genus DASSNR01. The sequence continues at coordinate 7,212 of DASVCF010000054.1, forward strand.
CGACTGCGCGCGGAGGTGACGATCGAGCTCGGCACGCCGCCGATCGTCAACCCGCCCGTGCCCGCCGCGTGGGCGCGCCAGGCGGCCGCGTCGCTGCTCGGCGAGAGTGCGGTGGTCCCGCTCGGATTTCTCAACATGGGGGGCGAGGACTTCTCGTACTACATGGAGCGCATCCCGGGGTGCTTCATGCGCATCGGCGCGCGCGAGCCGGGCGGCGCGGTGATCCCCGCGCATTCGTCGAAGTTCGTGGCGGCGGAGGAGAGCATCTTCGTCGGCGCGGCGGTGCTGGCGGAGGCGGCGCGGGTTGCATCAGGGGCGACATCGACCGAACATCGCTGAACCGCCCGCGAATCGGGCGCCTTGTTCGCCTCGCGAATCGAGCTCCTCGTTTCCCCTCATCACCGCACACGATGCACGACCTGACACCACGTGGCCGCTCAGCTGCGCTCGCACCGCAGTCGCGACTCGTTCTTCTGTCGCTCCTCGCCATCCTGTCGAGCGTCGCGGCTCCGCTCGCCGCACAGGACTCCATCCCCAAGCCCGCGGCGCAGAATCCGTCGCCGATGGTGGAGCACACGCGCGCGCACGGGCGCATCGCGCCGCGCGTGCTCGCGGGGATCCGCCGCACGTTCAGTGGTCCACTCGGCAAGCCGGTGGAGCTCTTCGTCCCGGCCGGCACCAAGCACGCGGACGCGCTCAACCTGGTGCTCTACTTCCACGGCTCGCCGTTCATCCCCGAGTACGCGGTCTCGCAGCTCGGGCACAATCACGTGGTGGCCGTGGTGAGCCTCGCCCCCGGCTCGGGCGTCTACGATCGCACCTTCAGCGATCCCGCGGTCTACGATTCGCTGCTCGTACGACTCGCCCGCGAGGCCGGCGACGCGCTGCATCACGCGGCGGCGTTCCGCACGGTCACGCTCGTGGGATTCAGCGCCGGCTATGGCGCCGTGCGCGCGATCCTGCGCGACAGCACCCACTTCGCGCAGATCGATGCCGTCCTCCTGCTCGACGGTCTGCACACCAGCTACATCCCCGACGGCGTCCCGCTCGCGAGCGGCGGCACGCTGGACGAGAAACCGCTCGAGCCGTTCCTCCGCTTCGCGCGCGAAGCGATCGACGGGCGCAAGCGGTTCCTCATCACGCACTCAGAGATCTTCCCCGGCACCTTCGCCAGCACCACGGAGACCACCGACTATCTCGTGCAGACGCTCGGATTGACGATCACGCCCGTCGTGCGGTGGGGACCGAACGGGATGCAGCAGTTGAGCGAGGTGCGCAAAGGCCGCTTCGAGATCCTCGGCTTCGCCGGCAACTCGGCGCCGGACCACATCGATCACGCGCAGGGGATGCCGACGTTCCTCCGCATGTTGTACGGGCTCTGAGAACGGGGACGAGCCGCTCCGCGGAGGCACAGCGGAGGCGGCTCGGCTGGCATCGTCAGACAGCCAGCAGCCACACGGCCGAGAGCGATCTCCGATCGATCATCTCCCTCCCGGCGCCGTCCCCACCTTCTGCTGTCCGCTCATCTGATCCGCCATACGCACCGCGGCATACGCGTTCACGATCCCGCCCGTCGCCGAGAGCGAGCCGAACGGCACCTCCCCGCTCGTGTCCGAGCCCGGCTTCGCCACCTGCTGCGAAGCGTACCGCGTGGCCGAGTCGAGGATGATCTCCTTCACCTGCTCCGCGGTGAGCGAGGGATAGTAGCTCATGAGCAGCGCGGCGAGTCCGCTCACCACCGGCGTCGCCATGCTCGTCCCGCTCTCGCGCTTGTAGCCGCCCGGCACCGTGGAGAGGATGTCCACGCCCGGCGCGAACACGTCCACCTGTGCCTTACCGTAGTTGGAGAACGACGCGGCCAGGCTGTCGCCGCCCTTCCACGATGACGCGCCGACCTCGATCCAGTTCTGCGCCTCGCCGCCGCCCAGATACTCGCGCGTGGGGAAGTTGCCGTGGGTCGCCAGATCCTCGCCGTCGTTCCCGGCCGCGTGCACCATCAGGACACCGTGCGCGTCGGCGTACTTCACCGCCGCGTCCACCGCCGACTTCTCGGGCGAGTACGGCTTGCCGAAGCTCATGCTGATGATGTTCGCGCCGTGATCGACCGCGAAGCGGATCGCGTTGGCCACGTCCTTGTCGCGCTCGTCGCCATCGGGCACCGCGCGCACCGACATGATCTTCACGTCGGGGGCGATGCCGTCGATCCCGACGCCGTTGTCGCGCAGCGCGCCGATGATCCCCGACACGTGCGTGCCGTGCAGCGCGTCGGGCCCCATCACGTCGGCGTTGCCGTAGATGTGCTGGGAGACATCGTGCGGGTTGTCGCCGACGATGGAGCGCGGATTGTACGTCAGGTTCAGGTTGTACTTCACCCGCGTCGTCAGCTCCTTGTCCGCGTCCGCGAGCTCCGCCTGGCCCAGGCCGCGCGAGGCGAGTTGCAGATAGATGTGCTGCGCCTGCTGCAGGTGCGCATCCGTGGGCTGCATTGCCTGCACCTTCTCGGGCGTGAGCGTGTCGGTGTTGAGCGCCTGACGCAGCATGTCGAAGATGCGGCCGATGATCTGCACCTGCTGGAACTGCTGCTGCGCCTCGGCGCGCTGCTTCTCGAAGTCCGCCGTGATCGCCGGGCAGTCCTGCCGCTCGGTGGCGGGCACGGAGTCCACGCCGCCGTTCTGGGCGACCTGGCACGCGGCGGCGAGTCGCGTCACCTCGAGCCGCTCGTACTGCACATCGTGCCCGTTGGCGTTGCCGAGGAAGTTCCAGCCGTGCACGTCGTCCACGTAGCCGTCGCCGTCGTCATCCTTCCCGTTCCCCGGGATCTCCTTGGGGTTCGTCCACAGCTGCCCCTTGAGATCGGCGTTCGCCGTGTCGACGCCGCCATCGATGACGGCGACCACGACGGTGCGCTTGGGCTGCTTGCCGGCGAGCAGCTCGTGCTCGGCGCGGTCCACGCTGATGCCGGGGACGTGATCGGTCGCTTCATCGAGCAGCTGCCACTCGCGCGGCGCCTCGGTGAGCGTCGTGAGCGGAGCGACGGCCGATGCCGACGTGCTCGGCGTGGACCTGGGCTGCGCGGGCGCGGGAGCCGGCGCGGACACGGGCGTGGAACGGGCCGGCGCGCAGGCCGCGAGGGCGGCCAGGCCGAGCAGGACGCCTGGCTTGAGGAACGGCTTCATCGGAAATCCTTGACGATGCGTGATGTGGAGAAGGATCTCGGTGGAGTATAACCTCGATCTCGTACCGGGGCGAACGCCGCGGGGATTCCATCCCGCGCGCCCGATCCGCATCTTGCCGGTCGCACGCGGCCACACCCATTCCGGGGCGATCCGCCCGCGACCTCGCGTGCGCCGAGTCCCCACAGGAGCGATCCATGGCGCTGAGCTCTCATAGACTGTTCCGCACTCCAACCCTCGCCGCCTGCGCGATGGCCGCGCTCGTCACCGCCGCGTGCTCGACGCATCGCGCTTCGACGAGCGCGGTCCCGCCGTCATCGCCGTCTCAGCGCGCCGGCGCGCAGACCGCCGCGGCCGAGCTGCCGCCCATCCACCACGTGTTCGTGATTGTCCTCGAGAACAAGTCCTTCGAGACGACGTTCGGGCCGAGCTCGCCGGCGCCCTACCTCGCCGACACGCTCGTGAAGCAGGGCGCGCTCCTTACCAACTACTACGGCACCGGCCACTTCAGCCTCGACAACTACATCACGATGGTGAGTGGCCAGGCGCCCGACAGCGCGACGCAGGCCGACTGCAGCATCTATACGGACTTCGTGCAGACGGGGACCGCCGAGTACGGGCAGGTGGTGGGACACGGGTGCGTGTACCCCGCGAGCGTCCACACCATCGCGGACCAGCTCACGGAGCACGGGCTCACGTGGAAGGGGTACATGGAGGACATGGGGAACGATCCCGCGCGCGAGCCCGCGGCGTGCGGCCACGTCGCGATCGGCACACCCGACCACACCAACCGCGCCGCGCCCACCGATCAGTACGCGACCAAGCACGACCCGTTCGCGTACTTCCATTCGATCATCGACTCGCCCATCTGCCAGACGAACGTGGTGCGCCTGGAGCAGCTCGCGCACGATCTCGCGCAGACGGCGACGACGCCGAACTACACGTTCATCACGCCCGACCTGTGCAGCGATGGCCACGATGCGAAGTGCGCCGACGGCGGCCCGGGCGGTCTGGAGGCGGCCAACACCTTTCTGCGGACATGGGTGCCGCGCATCCTGCAGTCGCCCGCGTTTCGCGATGACGGCCTCCTCATCGTGACCTTCGACGAAGCGGCCGGGAGCGATGCGACCGCGTGCTGCAACGAGCAGCCCGGCCCCAACACGAAGGCGCCCGGATGGACCGGACCCGGCGGCGGACGCATCGGCGCGGTGCTCCTCTCGCCCTTCATCACGGCGGGCACGGTGTCGCACACGCCGTACAACCACTACTCGATGCTCAAGAGCGTCGAGGAGCTGTTCCATCTTCCGTACCTCGGCTACGCGGCCCAGGATGGCCTCGTGAGCTTCAGCACCGACGTGTACACCAACCCGCACGCGAGCGCCAAGCCGAAGCACTGAGCGTGGTCATCCCGAGCGCGTGGTCATCCCGAGCGCAGCGAGGGATCCCGGCCGGTGCACCCGAACAGCGATTCACCACAGAGACACGGAGGACACAGAGAACAGCACTCTCTCTGCAGTTCTCCGTGTCTCTGTGTCTCTGTGGTGGATGTTCACGCCCCAGTACGAGATCTCTCGCTTACGCTCGGGATGACACGCGCCGGCCAACCCTTTGCTGGCCTCGTGATGTCTCATCCCCGACGGCGCCCGCGTCGCTCCTGACACCTGAGCGCGCGGGCGCCGTAGTGTGCCGACCCTCCTTCGGACACCTCCCGCGGGGACATCCATGGTCAACGTCAAGCTCGCCGTCCGCACGCTGTTCCGAACACCCTTCGTCACGCTCGTCGCGGTGCTCTCCCTCGCGTTGGGGATCGGCGCGAACGCGGCCATCTTCTCGCTCTTCGACCAGGTGCTCCTGCGGCCGCTCCCGGTGTCGCATCCGGAGCAGCTCGTCAACCTCTCGGCACCCGGCCCCAAGCCCGGCTCCACGTCGTGCAATCAGGCGGGCGACTGCGACGAGGTGTTCAGCTACGCCATGTTCCGCGACCTCGAGAAGGCGCACACCGCGTTCAGCGGGATCGCGGCGCACGAGCTGTTCGCGACGAACATCGCCTATCACCGCCAGACGGTGAACGGCGACGGGCTGCTGGTGTCGGGCTCGTACTTCCCCGTGCTCGGGCTCAAGCCGGCGATCGGCCGGCTCTTCACGCCCGACGACGATCGCACCATCGGCGCCAACTACCTGGCCGTGCTCAGCCACGACTACTGGGCGAACCAGCTCGGCTCCGATCCGTCGGTGCTCGGGCAGCCCATCATCATCAACGGCCAGTCGATGACGATCATCGGCGTCGCACCCGAGGGATTCGAGGGGACCACGCTCGGCGCGCGCCCGATGGTGTTCGTGCCGATCACGATGCGCGCCGTCATGCAACCGTTCTTCAAGGGCTTCGAGAACCGGCAGACCTACTGGGCGTATCTCTTCGCGCGGCTCCAGCCCGGCGTCTCGATGGCGCGCGCGAGCGCCGCGGTGAACGCCGTCTACCAGCCCATCATCCGTGACGTCGAGGCGCCGCTGCAGAAGGGGATGAGTGACAAGACGCTGGTGCAGTTCAAGGCGAAGACGATCACGCTCACCGACGGCCGGCGCGGACAGAGCTCCGTGCACCGCGATGCACGCACCCCGCTCCTCATGCTCTTCGCCACCACGGGGATCGTGCTGCTCATCGCGTGCGCGAACATCGCCAACCTGCTCCTCGCGCGCGCCGCGAACCGCGCCACCGAGATGGCCGTGCGCCTCGCGCTCGGCGCGGGCCGGTGGCGCCTCATGGTCCAGCTCCTCACCGAATCGTGCGTGCTCGCCGTGCTCGGCGGGATCGTGAGTCTCGTCGTCGCCTACTGGACGCTCGGCGCCATCGTCGGCTTCCTGCCGACCGATGCCTCGCTCTCGCTCCACTTCTCACTGAACGCGCAGGCGGTGCTGTTCACGACCGCGCTCGCCATCGGCACCGGGCTGCTCTTCGGACTCTTCCCCGCGTTCCACAGCACACGCCCCGATCTCGCGTCGGCCATCCGCGCGGGCTCGGGAAAGACGTCGGGCGCGCGCAGTGCCACGCGCTTCCGCACCTCGCTCGTCACCGCGCAGATCGCGCTCTCGATGGCGCTCCTCATCTCCGCGGGACTCTTCCTCAAGAGCCTCGTCAACGTGAGTCGCGTGGACCTCGGGATCAAGACGGATCACGTCGTCACGTTCGGCGTGTCGCCGCAGCTCAACGGCTACTCGAACCCGCGCTCGGCGACGTTCTTCGCGCGCGCCGAAGAGCAGCTCGCGGCGATCCCGGGCGTCACGGGCGTCACGCTCGCGCGCATCCCGCTCATCGCGGGGAGCAACTGGGGGAACAGCGTGAGCGTGGAAGGCTTCAAGAAAGGACCCGACACGGATGACAACTCGCGGTTCAACGAGGTGGGGGCCGGCTACTTCCACGTGATGGGCGTGCCGCTGCTCGCGGGGCGCGACTTCACCATCGCCGACAACGCCGGCTCGCCGAAGGTCGCGATCGTGAACGAAGCGTTCGCGAAGAAGTTCAGCCTCGGGCGCGATGCCGTCGGCAAGCACATGTCGATGGACGGCCGGAGCGGCCACAACACGCTCGACATCGAGATCGTGGGGCTCGCCAAGGACGCGAAGTACAGCGATGTGAAGGACAAGGTGCCGCCCGTGTTCTTCATCCCCTATCGGCAGGACACGGCGGTGGGCGCGATGAACTTCTACGTGCGCACGGCGGGGACGACCGCGCAGCTCGAGCGCGCGATCCCCGGCGTGATCAAGCAGCTCGACCCCAACCTCCCGGTGGAGGGATTGAAGACACTCCCGCAGCAGGTGAAGGAGAATGTCTTCCTCGACCGGATGATCAGCACGCTCGCCGCGGCGTTCGCCGTGCTCGCGACGCTGCTCGCGGCCGTCGGCCTTTACGGCGTGCTCGCATACTCGGTGACGCAGCGCACGAAAGAGATCGGCGTGCGCATGGCGCTGGGCGCCGACGCGGGCCGCGTGCGCGCGATGGTGCTCCGCCAGGTGGGGCTCATGACGCTCGTGGGCGGCGCAATCGGGATCGGCGGCGCGCTCGCCCTGGGACGTGCCGCCCGCTCGCTGCTCTTCGAGCTGCAGGGGTACGACCCGATGGTCGTGGCCGGTGCAGCGGTGGCGCTAGCCGTGGTCGCCTTCGGCGCCGGCTACATCCCCGCCCTCCGCGCCTCGAAGGTCGACCCGATGCAGGCGCTCAGGTACGAGTAGGGGTCGCCAATCACAAACGACAGTCCACCACAGAGGCACGGAGGACACAGAGAACTACCGGCCTGACTTCCTACAGCACTCGCCGGCGGATGCCGTCTCTCAAGACGGAAACGTTGAAGTTCAAGAGCAAGCCCACGCGCCAGCCACCGAGCTTCAGGTACGTAAGGAGTTGAGCTTCGTGGACTGGCGCTATCTGCGAGACGCACTTGACTTCCACTACGACGGCATCCGCCACGATCAGATCGATTCGATGACCGCAATCGAGCTTCGCCCCCTTGTACACTACGGGCAGTGCGACCTGCCGAGCGAAGGGAACCTGCCGTTCGGTGAGCTCCCAGGCGAGGCATTCCTCATATGCCGACTCCAACAGGCCCGGCCCGAGCACGCGATGCACATCGATCGCCGCACCGATGATTTGCTCGGTGAGTGTGTGCAAGGCTGCCTCTGTGTCCTCCGTGCCTCTGTGGTGCATTGCCGTTTTCAGTCGTGGTGCACTGCCCCTTTTCAGTGTCGCGGCGTACCGCGCTCCTCACCCCTCGTCGGCCGAGGGGCCGTACGTGCCGGGGACGGGAACGTCGAGCAGGCGGTAGTAGACGCCGAGCTGCGCGCGGTGGTGCACGATGTGGCTGATCAGCAGCGTGCGCAGCAGTCCGGCCTTCGGGGCGGAGACGATGACGTGCTCGCCGTGGCGCAGCGTCCAGGGGCGCTCGAGTGCCGCGAAGTCGGCGGCCTCGATCGCCGCGCGCAGCGCGGCCGCCTGCTCGTCGAAGATCGCGACGAGCTCCTTCGCGCTGTCGGCGTTCGCTGGCGTGTAGCCGCCCTTCGCGAAATCCAGCTCATCGGATGTGGCCACGATACTGCCGAGTCTCGGCAGCTCGGCCACGTGCGAGGCGAGACGGCTCAGCGTCATCGACTTCTCGTGCGGGCGCCAGCTCCCCTTGCCATCCGGGTAGCGCTCGAGGAAGCGGCGCGTGGTGGCGAGCTCCTGCTCCAGATCACCGTAGAGCAGCGAGGCAGGGGAGGCGCCCTGGGGCGCGCGAGATGCGGAGGACGTGGCGGGTGGTGTCATGAGGCGGCCGTTCGATGAAGTGATGAAATAAGAAAGACGATTGACGCACCGTTTGCGTAACACCGCAACCGGTCGCGCAATACGGGAACGATAACACACCGTTCACCGGCGCGGCGGTCCAGCGACGCCGGCCACCACGGCGACATGAACATCTCTTCATTAGTAGCAACTTAGTATTTATTCGGCATCTCTTTTCTTGTCGATCTCTGTTGTCATCGCCACCCTACGTTCGTCATAGGACGTATGATGGCAGAGAACTCGACAATGATGCGATCCAAGACATCCGGTTTCACTCTCATCGAGCTGATGATCGTCATCGTGCTCATGGGAATTCTCGCGACGATCGCGCTCCCGAAACTCTCGCAGCGCACGACTGCCCTCACCGTCCAGTCGGCCACGCAGGAAGTGGCGTCGTACCTCGCGCAAGCGCGCGCCACCGCCGTCTCCACCGGGCAGCCCGTCTGGTTCATCCGCTCGGGCGACTCGGTCGGCGTCTCCACCACGAGCAGCTCGGCCGGCTACCTGAAGTCGACCGATCTGTTCTCCGCGCACGGCGTTCACGTGTCGGCGCGCACCAATCCGACGGTCATCGAGTTCGACGCACGCGGCATGATCCCGGGCGGCGTGGGCGCCGCGCTCCCCATCGTGCTCACCAAGAGCACCGCGCGCGACTCCGTGTGCGTCCTGGGCCTCGGTCGAATCTCCGTAAAGGACTGCACTCTATGAAACACCGTTCCGGCATCGCGCGAGGGCGCGCGCGTCGATACCCTCGCGCGCGCGGCTTCACGCTCGTCGAGCTCCTGGTCGCCATCATGGTCATGACGGTCGGCATCCTCGGGCTCGCCAGCACGGCCGGCGTCGTCACGCGCCTCATGAGCGGCGCCGCGCGGCAGACCGTCGCGGCGGTCGTCGTGCAGTCGCGCTTCGAGCAGATGCGCAACCACACCTGCGCCTCGCTCACGGGTGGCAGCGCCACCACGCGGCGCGTGCGCGAACGGTGGGGCGTCTCCTTCCCCTCGTCCACGCTCGCGCTGGTCGTCGATACCGCGAGATTCGCGACGATGAGCGGCCGGCCGGCGGCGACCCGTATCTACCGGAGCTACCTCCCATGCCGATGATGCGCGTGCGACGCCGCGGCTTCACGCTCGTCGAGCTCCTCATCGTCATCGCGCTGCTCGGCCTCGTCATGGCGGCGATGATGAAGGTGCTGGTCGGCCAGCAGCGCTTCTACCGCGGCGCCGCCGAGATGATCGACACGCAGACCAACGTGCGCGACGCGGTGAACGTGCTCGAGAGCGAGCTGCGCGGCATCTCCGCCGCGCAGGGCGATATCCTCGCGATGTCCGCCGACTCCATTCGGTTCTACGAGCCCATCGGCACGTCGATCGTGTGCGTGATGGGCGCGGGACGGACGAGCGTCGTCATCCCGCCGCTCACGCTCGCCGCCGAGAACGGCCTCACGTCGTGGGTGCACACCCCCGCGGCCACCGACCGCGTGCTGTTCTACGATCTGGGCACGAAGGAGGCGAGCACCGACGACGCATGGCGCACGAGCACGCTCGCCTCGGCGCCCGTCGCGGGCGCGACGTGTCCGAACTCGACCGGCTTCACGACGACCGCGGCCGAAGCGACGCAGGGGTACACACTCCCGCTGAGCGCCGCGCTCGATGCCGCATACCAAGGCATCGTGCCCGGCTCCTCGATCCGCTTCTCCCGCGAGGTGCGGCTCGCGCTGTACCAGGCGGGGAACGGGCTCTGGTACCTCGGCTACCAGGAATGCCCGGGCGACGTGTGCGATGCGGTCCAGCCGGTGAGCGGCCCCTACCTCGCGCCGAGCGCGACCGCGGGGCAGAGCGGGCTCACGTTCACGTACTACGACAACACGGGCACCGTGCTCGACCCGGCGGCCGCGGCAAGCCTCACCGCCGTCGCCCGCATCGATGTCACGACGCGCTCCGCGACACTCAGCAGCATCCAGATCCCCGGCTTCGCCTCCGGGCGGCACACCGACTCGTTGAGCGCGAGCATCGCGCTGCGGAACTAGGGATCAACGGGGTCGGGTGCGTGTGATCGGACCGATCACACGCACC
>DASVCF010000055.1:0-23899 GCA_036381735.1 Gemmatimonadaceae bacterium
TTGATCGCATGCGATCAATCGGCTCTGACCCCATTGATCCTCGCTTCCGTGCCGCGCAGCTCGCGCTCTTCCGCGCCTCCGTGCTCAAGCAGGCCAAGTGGCGCGAGCTGTCGGCGGCCGTGGGTCCGACGACCGGTCTCGACGCACTCGACCTGGGTGCCGACAACGGCGTGATCAGCTGGATGTTCCGGCAGCAGGGGGGACGCTGGACGAGCGCGGATCTCACCGACGAGACCGTATCGGCCATCCGCGCGATGGTCGGCGAGCGCGTGCATCGGCTCTGCGATGCGTCGCTCCCCTTCCCCGATGCCGCGTTCGATCGCGTGGTCGTGATCGATCTGCTCGAGCACGTGGCCGACGACCGGCGCCTGCTCGCGGAGATCGCGCGGTGTCTGCGCCCGGGCGGCCGAGCGGTGCTCCACGTGCCGCACGCCAAGCGATGGGCGCTGCTCCCACCGCTCCGTCACGCACTCGGGCTCACCGATGAGTGGCACGGACATCTGCGCCCCGGCTACGATCGCGCGACACTCGAGCGCCTGCTACCCGGCGAGCTGCGCCTCGTGCGCGCGCGCACCTATTCGCGGGTGTTCTCGCACCTGCTCGACACCGCGCTCAACTGGGCGTATCTGCGCGGGACACGCGCACACGCGGTGCGGACGGCGAAGGGGACGGTGGTGACGGGGCGGAGCGTTGGCAGCGGCGGCTCGCGCGCGCTCGGCGCGCTCTATCCGGCGATGCGCGCGTTCGTCGCGCTCGATGCACTCGTCCCGTGGACGCGCGGCTACATGCTCGTCGCGTGCGTGGAGAAAGTCCCAACGGGCGCGGCGGCGCCGAGTACCGTGGCGTAGGCGTCGAGCAGCTTCCGGGCGAACACGTCCGGTGCGTAGTCGCGGCGCACGCGTTCTCGCGCCGCGCTCCCCAGATGGCGGAACCGCGGCGGATCCGCGAGCACCGCCGACATCGCGTCGGCGAGGGCGCGACTCGTGGGCGCGCAGAGCAGCGCGGTGCGCGCATCGAGCACGGTGGTGTGCGTGGGCAGCGCGGTCGCGACGATGGGCACGCCGGCGTGCATGTAGCTGAACAGCTTGAGCGGCGTATTGGTCCCGTGGCGGCGTGGCGAGACGAGCACGTCGGCCAGCGCCATGAACTCCGCCATGCGCGACGGCGGCTGCGGGCCCGCGAAGATGATCCGATCGCCGAGCCCGCGCGACGCGCTGATCCGCTTCGCCGCGTCGATCTGCGCGGCGTCACCGCCAACGATGAGCAGACGCGCACACGGCACGCGCTCGGCCACGATGGCGAACGCGTCGAGAAGAAGATCCACACCCTGGTAGGATTCCAGGTTTCCCGTGTACACCGCCACCCGCATCCCGTCGAGGTTGAACTGCCGGCGGAGTAGTTCGACGACTTCGGGTTGCGGTGCGCGCAGCGCTTCCTCGAGCGGACAGTCATCGATCTGCACGACGGGGACGCGCGCATCGAGCGCGCGCACGGCGTCGGTGAGGGAGCGGCACACGGTGATCACCATCGCCGAGCGGCGCACGGCCGCGCGCTCGATGCCCCGGACGCCGCGCAGCAGCGCACGGTGACGGACCGCGCCCGAGTACGCGAGCTGATCGGAGATGGAGGAATCCATGTCGTAGATGACCGGCGCGCCGCGCAGTGCGGCAGCGGGCATCGTGAAGAACACCGACTCCTCCACGGCGTGCACGACATCGAAGCGGTGCCGGGCGAGCAGCGCCCACACGCGCAGCGCGAGCATCGCGTCCATGGCCAGCTTGCGCGCGGAGAACCCGATCGGCACATGGTGCACGCCGGGGACGCCGAACGCGCGATGGATCGTGAGGCCATCGATGTGCACGGGCTCGCCCAGCGCGTAGGTCGCGAGGTGCACATCGTAGCCCGCGGCGCAGAGCACGCGGGCCATCTGTCGCACGTTGATCGGCGTGCCGCGCAGCGTGAAGAAGGGCTGCGGCGCGACCAGCAGCACGCGCGGCCGCCGCACGGCGGATGGCGCCGCGGTGGTCAGATCAGGTGCTGCTGGCGATACCATTCGCCGGTGAGCCGCAGCCCGGTCGGGATGTCGATCCTCGGCTCATATCCGAGCTCGCGACGCGCCTTGCTGATGTCGAACGAGCGGTTCTGTCGGAACCAGTCGAGCCGCCGCCGGAAAATGGGCGGCTCGGCCGGAAGCGGCTTGTACAGCGTCTCGACTGTGCTCGCCACCGCGTACGCCGGCCAGAAGGGAAGATGCCGGATCGCGACCGGCACATCGAGCGCTCGGCCGACTTCGACGACGAGCTCGCGAATGGGCAGCGAGCGCTCATCGGCGATGAGGTAGCACTGGCCCTTGGCGGCGTCTCGCTCGCTCGCGAGGATGAGGCCGTCGACCAGATTTTCGATGTAGACCGGATGGTAGTGCGCGGAGCCGTTGCCGAGGAAGGTGAAGCGCCCGCGCGCCACGCGCCGGTAGATGAGGAGAAAGCGCTCCGGGTCGCCAGGTCCGTAGATCGCGGTGGGGCGCACGATGGACACCCAGAGTCCGCGCTCGAGGAACTCCTTCACGACCAACTCGCCCTCCCACTTCGTCTGCTGGTAGTAGTCGGCCGGGGCGATCGGTGCATCCTCGGCGGCTGGCGGCCGCTTCACATCACCGTGCACGCCGCAGGTGCTGCAGTAGACGACGCGCGGGACCTGGTGCTTGAGCGCGGCCTCCAACACCCAGCGCGTGCCGTTGACGTTGATGTCGTGGTACTGCCGCTTGCTGAGGTTGACCAGCCGGAAGGCGGCCGCGAGATGGTACACGCGGTCGCACCCCGCGGTGAGCTCGTCCACCAGCGCGCGATCCGTCACCGATCCGATGCGCAGCTCGACGCCGAGCGTGCGGAGCTCGTCGTCGAAAATCCCATGCTTGTTGTCGAGCGCAATCACCTGGTGCCCCTGCTGCGCGAGACGGCGGCACAGCGCGCTGCCGGTGAAGCCCATTCCGCCGGTGACCAAGACTTTCACGATCGTATCTCCTGAGCTGCGTGGTGGCTGTCGTGTTCATCCAGCGTGTCATTCCGAGCGGAGCGGCTGTCATCCCGAGCGGAACCGTCATCCCGAGCGCAGCGAGGGATCTCGGCCTGGAGAGGAGATCCCTCGCTGCGCTCGGGATGACGATCGCTGCGCTCGCCGAGGAGCAGGACGGGTGAGCCGATGCGCGCGGCGAGACCGGTGCGTTCGAGCGCGTGCTCGATGCGAAGCGAGGCACGCGGCGCGCGCAGCGCGCGGTGCAGCGCGAGCGGAAGCACGAGCTGCCCAACGGCGCGCACGGTGTGCACGCCGAGCGTCGACAGCTCCGCCGCGACCTCCTCGCGCCGATACAGAAAGAACGGCCGGGTGTTCGACTCGACCTTGTGCTTGAGCGCGAAGAAGCGACCCGAGAACCGCTGCACGCCGGCGTAGAGTGGATAGTCGACGAGCAGGTATCGCCGCGTCACGCGCGTCATCTCCGCGAGCAACGCTCGCCAGTCGGTCACGTGCGCCATGAGGCGGATGCCACAGACGAGATCGAACGTGCCGTCGGCAAAGGGGAGCGCCGTGAGCCGTGAGACGCAGGGCGCAATGCGATCGGGCCGGGCCTGCGCCAGCGGCGCGATCCACGTGAAGCACTCGGGCGTGCTGCCGTGAACGACCACGCGATGCCCCGCACCACACAGCAGCCCGGCGAGCTGCGCGTGCCCGCCGCCGACATCGAGCACCGACAGCGGTACACCACGGCCGCCGATGGCCCGGAGCAGCTGCGTCACCACATCCATCTGGCGGACCAGCGCCAGCCGGCCGCCACCCTCGAAGCGCTGCCGGTAGCCCGCAGAGGAGGTATGCACATCGGGTGTGTCCGTGTCGTGCGGACGACCCTCGCCGGCGATGCGGGTGGCGCCGCGCATCGCTACTGCGCCACGGAGCACCGGTCGATCCCCGGCGGCCGAACCGTCGGGCGCGAGGTGCTCGGTACGCCACAGACGTCGTGCAGCACTTGCAGCGTCCGGGTCACGTGCACCTCCCAGCTGAACGACTGCGCGCGCTCGAGCCCGCGGGCACGCAGCCGCGCGCGCAGCAGCCCGTCCTCGAGCATGCTCTCGAGCGCGTGCGCGAGCCCGCCCACGTCGAGCGGGTCGACGAGGAGCGCGGCATCGCCGGCCACCTCCGGAATGGCGCCCGTGTTCGAGGCCACCACGGGGCACCCGCACGCCATCGCCTCGACGATCGGAATCCCGAACTCCTCGTAGCGCGAGGGGAAGGCGAAGACCTCGGCCATGCTGTAGATGGCCGGCAGATCATCCTGATCGACCCACCCCGGCGTCACGATCTCGTGGGCGATGCGGGGATCGCGCAGCTGTAGATCATCGATGTACCGATCGAGGCCGCGCCCAACCAGGACCAGCGCACTGCGCAGTGTGGGGGGGAGCGCGGCATACGCTCGGATGAGCGTCGCCACGTTCTTGCCGGGGAAGGGCTTCGTCACCGACAGCACGAAGCGCGACGGGAGCCCGTACTTCCTGCGCACCGCTTCCAGTCGTTGCGCGTCCTTCACCGGTCGGAAGTGATCATCGGCCGCGAGATGAATCGTGGTGATCTTCTCGCGTGGCACGCCCAGTCGCTCGACGAAATCGGTGGTCGTCAGCTCGGAATTCGAGATGAGGTGGTCCGCCTTCCGACAGTACAACGGCATGAAGCGGTCCCAGTAGGCGATGTCCAGCGGAGGGAAGTACTCCGGGTGCACGAGCTGCATCGACCCATGCAACGTCATGACCGAGGGACGATTCGTCACGAGCGGGACGCTGAACTTGGTGTGGAAGATCAGGTCCACATCGTACCGATGCGCGAGCCATGTCATCCCGACCTGATCCCAGAGCAGCTTCGTTGGCACGTCGAGCAACACCTCCACCGCGTTGGGATGGGCCGCGAACTGCCCGAGATACCGCGGCGTGCGATACACGAGGACATACTCGTTGTCCGGATCCTGGTGCAACAGGCGGGGGATGAGATTCCGCGTATAGATGCCGATCCCCTGATCCTCGTCGATCGAACGTAGCATGACACCGATGCGCATCGCGTCCCCAACCCGTCGTCGCCGTAGCTGTGCCGTCATTGCACGAACGGTGGGCGATGTCGTCGTGACACCGCCCATCCGTTTTGCCGTCGGGCCACCAGAGCGAGAAGCATGCCGGGTGATGTGGCGCTCAGCCCGGCGGTTGCAGCGGTAGACCGTCGCCCGGAACCACCGGTGCGCCGCTCTTGGCGGATGCATCGGGGAGCGCACGGTCGGACGCGTCCCCGGCCGCGTGGCGCGCGCGGCGCCGCGGCGCCGCCACGAGATCGTACCAGAGGACGGCGCCGGGGAGGAGTCCGAGCAGCTCGGCGGCGCGCGCCGTCAACGCGAGCGCGAGCGACTGAACCGGCGGTACGCCGAACAGCGCCAGCGCGTACACTTCGGCGGCCTCGCCTACCCCAATGCCGGCGACGCTCAGTGGCAGACGCGTGAGGAACAGCGCGAGCGGAACGGCGACGAGGAGCATCGTGAACGAGATCGGCACGCCGAGCGCGCGGCTGATGATCCAGTGCACGAGCACCGGGACGAACTGTTCGACCACCGACGCCGCCGCCACCGCCATCAGCATGCGCGGGAAGCGGCGGTAGATGGCGTACGCGGTCGCGAATCGGTGGATGAGCCCTCCCCACTTCCCGCTCCGATGCCGCCCCAGCAGCCGGTCCACGATCCGCATCACTCGGGGGTCGAGCGGCAGCAGCAGGGCCACCACGGCTACGCCCAACGATGCCAGCCCCCACGGCAGCAGCACGCCAAGCGAGACGTCCGTCGACAGAACGATCCAGACGGCGAGCAGCGTGGGGACGCCGGCGGCAACCATGCCGAGCATCCGCTCCATGGCGATGGAGGCCGCGATCTCCATCACGACGCCATCCGGCCGGCCGAGGGCGACGGCACGCAGCATGTCCGCGCCTACCGAGGCGGGGAGCACGAGCGAGGCGAATCCCGCGGCCAGGTAGGCCCGGGCCGCGCGCCACCAGGAGATGGACGCCGCCTGGGTGCGCAGCAGGGGATACCACTTCGCGATCATCAACGCGCGATCGGCGAGCACCGCGACGACCGCGAGGCCGAGCAGGATCGGGTTGGCCGAGCCGATGGTCCGCGCCAGCGCACCCAGCGGTACCAAGCGCACCACCAGGACCAGCAGCACGACCATGACGACGAGCTTCAGGAGCCGGGCAAGCTTCATGGTGTCTCGTGCCTGAAAGCGTCTCGCGCCTGCTGCAAGGAACCGACCGCGAACCCGCGTTGGCGGGGGTCGGACGACGCTGATTGGCATTCTTTCTGCCGTCCTGCGGCCTGATCGTACCTCATTTGCCCGTCGAGGAGGTGTCACCTGGCCGTCCCGCCATACCTCTCGGTGGTCGTTCCCCTCTTCAATGAAGAGGAGAGCGTCGCCCTGCTCGTGAACTCGGTGCGCGACGCACTCGGTACCGACGTCGCGTGGGAGCTGGTGCTCGTGGATGACGGAAGCCGAGACGGCACGGCGCGCATCGCCACGGCGCTGGGCGTGGTGGATCCACGCGTCAGGCTGGTGTCGCTCGCCCGCAACTACGGGCAGACGCAGGCGATGCAGGCCGGCTTCGATGCGGCGAGCGGCGAGGTGGTCGTGAGCATGGATGGCGATCTGCAGAACGACCCCCTCGACATCCCGCGACTCGTCGCGATGCTCGAGCAGGGGTACGACCTGGTGGCCGGGTATCGCGTGCGGCGGAAGGACCGGTTCTTCACGCGCAAGGTACCGTCGTGGGTGGCGAACCGCCTGATCGCCTGGCTCACGGGCGTTTCGATTCGCGACAACGGCTGCTCGCTCAAGGCCTACCGTCGCGAGCTCATCGACCAACTTCACCTGTACTCGGACATGCACCGCTTCCTGCCCGCGGTCGCCGCGGCGACGGCGGCGGCCAGGATCACCGAGATCCCGGTGCGCCACCATCCGCGACGCTTCGGCAAGAGCAAGTATGGGCTTTCGCGCATCGCGAAGATTCTGGCCGACCTGCTCACCATCAAGATGATCAGCTCGTTCCGCGAGCGCCCACTCAGTCTCTTCGGACGAGGCGCCGCCGGTGCGGTCGCGGCGGGGATCGTCGTGCTCATCGCCTGGCTCGATTCGATCGCCACCTACGACGTGCAGCACGCGCGCGCCTACGTCCTGCCCACGGTCGCCCTGTTGTGGATCACGCTCGCGTGCTATCTGCTCATGCTGGGGCTCATCGCGGAAGTCGCACTCCAGAAGTCGCGCGAGGAAGAGCGGGACGGTTTGCGGCCGTGGCCTGGGGATGCGGGATGAGTGAGATCGGCATCGTCTCCTTCCTTCCCGCACCGCAGCGCGGCGCGCCGCCCGCCCTCGATCGGCCGGCGGTCTCGGTCGTGGTGCCCGTGGCCGAGCGTCCGGATGCACTGGCGGAGCTCTACGAGGAGTACGCCGCGCCGTTGCGCCGGTCGGGACGTTCGTTCGAGTTCATCTTCGTGGCGCCGCCGTACTTCGCCGCGATCCTCCGCCCGCTCGACACGCTCATGGAGCGCGGCGAGCCGATCCGGGTCATCCAGACCGGGCGCGCGGTGGGAGAGACTGCGCTGCTGCGTACGGCTCTGCTGCAGTGTCGCGCGCCGCTCGTGCTCACGCTCCCCGCCTATCGACAGGTGACGGCGGATGCGATCGACAAGCTGCTCGAGGGCGTCGAGCGGGGCGCCGATCTCGTGGTGGCCTGCCGGTGGCCGCGGCACGATGCGTGGATCAACCGGCTCCAGAGCCGCGCGCTGCGCCTCGCCATCGATCCGCTCACACAGGGTCGCATCCATGACGCGGCGTGCGGCGTCCGCGCCATCCGACGCGAAGTGCTCCAGGAGATTCCGCTCTACGGCGATTTCTCCCGCTTCCTGCCGCTGCTCGCGCTTCACAACGGATTCAGCGTCACCGAAGTCCCGTGTCGGCAGCACACGCGCGACATGCGGGGTCGCGTGTACGGACCCGGCGTATACCTCCGCCGCCTGATCGATCTGCTCGGCCTCTTCTTCCTGTTGCGCTTCACGGAGAAGCCGTTGCGCTTCTTCGGGCTCGTCGGCAGCACGTTCGCGCTGTCGGGAAGTCTGCTGCTCCTCTGGCTGCTGTTCCAACGGATCGGCGGCCAGGGCATCGGCGGACGCCCGCTCCTCATCCTCAGCGTGCTGTTGTTCATCCTCGGCATCCAGTCGATCGCGCTCGGTTTGATCGGCGAGATGATCGTGCACTTCAACGCGGCACGGGGCCGCAGCTATCGGATCAAGCGGGTAGCGTCACCCGGGTAGGACCTCATGGCCAGATGCAGGTGATCCGGCCGCTTCGGGTGGGCGTGATGCTCCGCCATCTGAGCGACCCGGGTGGCATTCGTGTCTTCTCACTCCGCGTGACCCGCTATCTCGCGCAGGAGATGCCGGATGTCGAGCTGCATCTCCTCTATCGCGACGCCGCGCAGCGTGACCTGCTCGCCGCCGTGCCGGCGCGGCACGTGGTACTGCGGGCGCCGTCACGACTCGCCTGGGACCAGTGGTGCGTGCCGATCTATGCGCGTCGAGCGAGGCTCGACATCGTGCTGAACACCAAGTTCTCGATGCCGTTCGTCACCGGCGCCAGGACCATAGCAGTGCTGCCGGGCGCCGAGCAGTGGGTGGCCAGGGAGCTCTTTCCGTGGTCGGATCGGCTGTACAGCCGGTTCGTCCAACCACGGCTCCTGCACTCGGCGGCCGCGATCATCACGCACACGGAGCACGGTCGGCAGGACATCGTGCGGTATCTCCGTATCGATGCGGACCGGATCGTCGTCGTGCCGCCCGGGCTCGATGCGTCAATGCGCCCGGCCTCCCCCACGGAACGGGAGCGCGTGCGCGCGACGTACCGGCTCCCGCCACGTTTCATTCTCTTCCTGGGCGGGCTCTCACCGCTCAAGAACGGCCGCAATCTCGTGCGAGCGTTCGCATCCATCGCGCGCGACCGGCCGGACATCGACCTGGTGTTCGCCGGGTTCCGCCGCCGCGCCGTCGATGACGTCTTCACGGCCATCCACGCGCTCCAGCTCGACGATCGCGTGCACGAAGCCGGCTACATCGCCGATGCCGATCTGCCCGCCGTGTACTCGACGGCGGAGTGTCTCGCGCTCCCGTCGTGGTACGAGGGGTTCGGCATCCCGATCATCGAAGCGATGGCGTGCGGATGCCCAGTGGTGACGTCGACCGCCGGATGCTGCCCCGAGGTGGCCGGCGGTGCGGCGGTGCTCGTCCCGCCCGGGAGCCCCGCGGAGATCTCGGCCGGAATCCGGCGCATCATCGAGGAGCCCGCGCTGCGGCGCGCATGCATCCGGGCGGGACTCGAGCACAGCGCTCGCTTCGACTGGCGCACCACCGGCCGTCTGGTTGGCGAGCTGCTCCGCGCGCTCGACCCTCGATCGATGTCGCGCGCGAAGTGGTCCGCTTTTCGCAACCCGTACACGCGACGCTCGGATGTCGAGCAGTCTTCATCAGACTGCTCCCGATGATGTCGTGCTTCCATTCGTGACCGGAGTACGCGGGAATGCTCGCGCGGAGTGCATCATGAGGGTGCTTGGTCTGACCGCCGAGGGCGATAGCGGCGCAGCGATCGTGGAAGACGGCCGGATTCTGGCGGCTGTGAACGAGGAACGCCTCGCCAGAAAGAAGATGGTCATGGGCGTTCCGCGAGGCGCGATCGCCGAGGTGTGTCGCGTGAGCGGCACGACCATCGAAGATCTCGACGCCGTTCTCATCGCCTCGACGCGCGACCTGCTCATCGATGAGCTGGAGCCGTTCGACGGCTGGTTCCAGCACGAGGCCTCCGGCGTCGGCGGCGTCATCAAGCGTGCGGCCGGCCGCTTCTCCCGTTACCGCTCGAGCGTCCCCGGGCTGGAGCAGGCCTATTACGCGATGCTCGCGCCGAGCTTCGCGCACCGGCGACGCGCGCTTCGCCGCATTCTGCGCACCGAGTTCGGCGTGCGGTGTCCGATCGTGTTCGTCGATCACCATCTCGCCCACGTCGCGTCGGCGTACTTCACGAGTGGGTTCACGGACGCGCTGGTCATGTCCGTCGATGGCGGCGGCGACGGGCGCAGCTCGCTCATCTACGCCGTGCGCGATGGGCGCTTCGAGTACCTGCACGAGACGTCCGCCTTCAACTCGCTCGGCAACTACTACGCGTACGTCACGCACCTGTGCGGCTTCAAGGCGATGAAGCACGAGGGGAAGATCACGGGGCTCGCGGCGTACGGGGAGCCGCGGTACGTGCCGATCCTGCGCTCGCTCATCGATGAGGAGCGCGGGACGCTCGTCAACCGCGGCCTCGCATTCCAGGCGGCCATCCACGAGCTCGAGCGGCGGCTGCCGCGCGGCTGGACGCGCGAGGATCTCGCGGCGAGCATCCAGGTGCACTTCGAGGACGTGATGCGCCGCTACGTGGACCATTGGGCGCGGCGCACGGGGCTGCGCAACCTCGCCGCCGCCGGCGGCGTGTTCGCCAACGTCCGCGTGAACGAGGAGGTGCACCGCCTGCCGAGCATCGATCGGATCTTCATCCACCCGCACATGGGCGACGGCGGTCTCGGTGCGGGCGCGGCGCTCGCGGCGTGCATTCCGGGGATCCTGCCCACGACCATGCCGAGCGATCGGACGCCGCTGCCGCACGTCTGGCTCTCGGCGCCGCTCACCGACCGCGACATCGCGGATGCACTGCGGCGCCATCAGCTCGAGCCGGTCGCGGTCGACGGCCCGATGGAGGAGTACATCGCGGATCTCCTCGCCGAGGGCTTCGTGGTGGCGCGCGCCACCGGGAGCGCGCCGTACGGCCCGCGCGCGCTCGGCAACCGCTCCATCCTGTATCAGCCGACCGATCGGAGCGTGAACGACTGGCTCAACAAGAACCTGCACCGCACGGAGTTCATGCCGTTCGCGCCGTCCATGCTGTACGAGGAGCGCGAGCGGTGCTTCGACGCGCTCGATGGCGCGGAGCACGCGGCCGAGTTCATGACCATCACCTTCCACGGCACACCGTGGATGCGCGAGCACATGCCGGGCGTGATGCACATCGATGGCACGGCCAGACCCCAACTCGTGCGCAAGGATCGCAACGCGGGCTACTACGCGATCATCGAAGCGTTCGCACGGAAGACGGGACTGCCCGCCGTGATCAACACGAGCTTCAACATGCACGAGGAGCCGATCGTCTACAGCGCCGATGATGCGGTGCGCGGCTTCCTGGCCGGTCACCTCGACTATCTGGCGATCGGCTCGCACATCGTGCAGCACCCGCAACCCGTCACACATGCGGTACGCCCGGTGATCGCGGCGATCCAGCATCGCGAGACCCGGAACACGGAGGACGCGCCCGTCAAGGTGCACACGGCGCACTGACCATCACTCGAACGTCGGAACGCTCCTCGATGCGTCTCATCCGATCATGGCGGCCGCTGTCCCTCATCGCGGCCATCGGCTCCGTTCTGGCCATCGCACTCGTCGGCGCCGGCACACTGACGCGAGGCCAGCATGCGTCCGCGGCGCCCGCCGCGCCGCCGCTTCCACTCCCCCCCGATCTCCCGGGTGTGAGCGGCGTGCTCCGGATCTCCACGTTCCCCGACGCCGCGCGGCGTACCGCGGCATCGGCCCCGCACACCATCGCATACGTCGATGGCCCGGCGTACAGCGGGATGGAGGACAACGATCTGCGCGGGTACCTGGACGGCACGTTCAAGTACGCATGGAATCAGACGACGCAATCGCACGTGCGGCTCGGCCGTCGCAACTCGGCGCCCCGGTACGGTGAGTTCGAGCTCTTTCGCAATCTCCAGCGGTGGAGCGGCATCGTGCTTCCGCCGCACGCCACCGTCACGCGCGCCGCGCTGACGCTCCACGTCGAAGATGGCCCGGCACAGCCGATGCGCGTCGAGCTCTACCTCGTGCGGAAGGACTGGAACCCAGGCGGCGGCGGGACGCTCCAGAACAACGTGAGCCCGCCGAAGCCCGGCGAGGTGTGGTGGAACGAGGCGAAGCACGGTCAGCTCGCCTGGGGGCTTCCCGGCGCGAGCTACGCGGCGACCGACACCGATGCGGACACCGGCCCCATGCCATTGGCGGAAAGCCGCTATCTGCCGGGGCATTCCACCATCGTCTTCTCATCGCCCGCGCTCGCGCGCTACGCGACCGAGCGCATCGGCCGCCGCGAGCCGCTGCTCTTCCTCGTCAAGCTCACGGATGTCCAGGAAGACATCCCCGGCACGCTGATGGAGATCTACTCCGCCAACCAGGGCGACACGCGCTACACGGCGCGGCGGCCGCACCTCGATCTCGCGTGGAGCGATGGACACGAGCAAACGCTGCTGGACGAACCGATCGCGCTCGAGTACGGGCGCGCGCTCGCCATGCAGCGTCTGCCCGCACATCCCGGCCAATGGTACGATGTGGGCTTCGTGGCGGACTCCGGCTTCGCGGCGCCGACCATCGAGGTACGCGGCGGCACGGCGCGCGACACGTCGGCGTGGATGCGCGTCACCGCCCCGTTCCAGAGTCGATGGGACTGGATGCAGGTGCGACTGCTCGCCGCCGTCGATCCAGTGGTGCTCGGCCAGACGTTCACCTCCACGATTCACGACACGTGGATCCGCACGGGACCGCCCGAGCAGCAAGTCGTCCCCTGGGTCTTCGTGTCGCCATCCGGGATCGCCGATACGGTGTTCGCGCGCTACCAAGGTCACGACAGCTGGAGCGTCGCGTTCACCCCCAATGAGCTGGGCCGGTGGCGCTACTCGTGGACGGAGCACTTCACCGAGGATCCGTATCACGGCGCCGATGGCGTGTTCGATGTCGTTTCCGGAACCGAGGCGAACGTCCTCGCGCAGCTCGACCACTTCGCGGCGAAGCTCCGAGCGGCGGACCGCACCGATACGGTGCGCGCCATGCGCCTCATGACACAGTTCGCGCGGCTGGAGCGCGCCGCGATGCAATACCAGACGCCGGCAACCTTCCGCTCGGCGTCCGGCGAGTCGCTGCACGAGAAGCTCGACAGCATCCGCGCGCTCTGGGGCCAGCGCGTGCCCGATCCGATCCCGCTGGTCCCCGATGTGCCGCCTCGGTGGCAGCGAGACCAGGAACGACGACTCGCGTCGCAGGGTCCGTGATGCGAACGTCGCGGCGGCACCATGACGTAGGCGTCGCCGCGACGACGCACTCGCGAGTGCGTCGCTAGCTGTCCCGAGCTCAGCCGAGCGACTGGCTCGCGAAGGCGCGCTCCGCCTCCCGCCGCGCCGCACTCGACTCCGCGCCGCGCGGGCCGATCTCCGTCCTGCGCTGCAGCAGATCCTCTGGCCGCTGGGCCATCTCCTCGTGCACGCCGTAGACGAGCTGCGCGCGAATCACCGGGCACTCCGGCACGATCCGCTCGTTCCAACCCGGCAGCCGATCGCGATACGCGAGCACCCGCTCGTATCGTGCACCGTAACTCCGCACCAGGTGCTCGAGCACGTCGGCATCCACGACCGCACCGTGGCGTCGGCGCGCATCGGCGAGCAGGTCGGGCACGGGCACGCTCGGTGCGCCGGGCACCGGCGTGGTTGCCGTCCGGCAGCGCGCTCCACGCCGCCCGAGCTTGCGCTCGACGAGATCCACGAGCCGCTCGGCGAGCCCGCGCGCCGTGGTGAATCGCACGCTCACCGCCGAGAGCATCTCCGGCGCGCCATGCGATGCGTGGTCCACGATCCCCTGCCGTCGCTCGAGCGCGCGCGCGGGCTCGCCGTCGCGCGCCCCGGCGGCGAGCGGCAGCAGTCCGCCGTGCACGAGCACGATCGCATCGCGTGCGATCGGCGCAACGGGCCACGCGCGATTCACGTCGTCCAGAAATCGCTCGACGTCCGACTCGCGCAGCGCGAAGACCGAGGGATCGCCATCGTACGGGAAATACCCGGTGCCGATCACCGTGCGGCCGCGCCAGGGCACGATGAACAAGTTGCCGCTGTTGCTCGTCTCGCCCTCGTGCACGTGATCATCCAGCCGCGAGGGGAGCGCGAAAGCCGCGCGGTGGCCGAGCGACGGAAGCATCACGTTGAGCGCGGCCGTGTATCGCGTCCGTGCTCGCGCGGGGCCGCCGAGGAATCGCTCGGCAAGCATGGTGGACGCGGACCCGGCCGCGTTCACGATCGTGTGGGCCCGGATCTCCACGCGGTCGCCGCCGAGCGTGTCGCAGCAGATCGCGCCCGCGATGCGTCGCTGGCAGATGAGCGGGCCCGTCGCCTCCACGTAATTGGCGACCACGGCCCCGGCGTCGCGAGCGCCGAGGATCATCTCGAGCACGAGCCGTTCGGCGCTGTACATCTGCGCATCGTACCACAGCACGCCGCCGGTCATGCGCGTGTCGGCAAACTCGGGGACGTGCGCTACACATTCGTCGCGCGAGAGCGCGCGGCCGGCGGGAAAGCGCAGCTCGGGCGAGAGACCACGATTCCGATCGAAGCCGACGAGATCGTTCACGGCAAGCGCGGTGCGCAGCACGGCCCGGCTGCGCGCGGCGAATCCCGATGTCGGCATGACGACCGGCAGGAGATCCACCAGATGCGGCGCGATACGCGCCCACGCCGAGCGGTCGCCGCCGTACGCCCGCATGCCGGCGAAGTCGAGATGCTGCAGCGACCGGAGACCGCCGTGCAGCGTCTTCAGGCTGTTCCATGAGGCGCCGCACGCGAAGTCGCCGCGCTCCACGAGCGCCACGCGAAGTCCGCGCAGCGTCGCATCCCACGCGGCACACGCGCCAACGACGCCGCCGCCAATGACGAGCACGTCGAACGTCGTCTCGGAGAGCGCGGCGAGATCACGGGGCATGGTCGGCGGGCTGGTCGATGGCAACGACGATGGCTCGTGCGCGGCATGCTCGTTGCGCACTGCGGGAGCGTCGTTTCGTACACCCTGCGCGCCACCGGTGGACCGTATATCGAGCGCGTGGGCGAAGACCGTGCTGCACCATCGTGATCCCGCCAGCTATCCGTCCATGGCGCACCGAGTCGTTCAGTCTCCGCAGCCTCTCGTGCTCACACCGACCCGCGCGCGATCGGATGCGCTCGGCGGCACCGGGACCTGGCTGGTGGGCATTCTCGCCACCGGGCTCGCGCTCCGTCTCGTGCTGCTCCCCTTCCGATGGATCAATCCCGATGAAGGGGCCCACTTGATGGATGGTCAGCTCATCCTGCACGGTCTCATCCCGTTCGTACACTTCCAGTCGCGCCAACCGCTGTACGCCTACCTGCAGGCCGGCCTGCTGGCCGCGTTCCACGGCAGCTATCTGCTGGCGCGTCTGCTCCCCGTCGCGGCGGTGATGGGCACCGCGGTGTTCATCTTCCTGATCGCCCGCCGGCTCTTCAACGAGCGCATCGCGCTGCTGGCCACGGCCATCTACGTATTTCATCCGCTGGTGGTCATCTGGTCGCCCATCGTCAAGACGGAGCCGCTCACGGCGTTCCTGAGCAGCGCCGCCATCTACTGTACCGTGCGCTTCCTGCAGAGCGAGCATGGGTGGTCGTTCCTCGCGGTCGCGGGCATGCTGCTGGGTCTCGCGTTCTACGTCCGGCAGTCGAGCCTGGCCGTCGCCACGGCGATCATCGTCTTCCTGTTCATCGCCCTGCGCCGGCAACCCGCGCACCTCGCGCGCGCGTACGCTGCGTTCGCCGCCGGCGGATTGCTCATCGTCGCACTCGCCGCCGCCTACTATGCACGATACATGACAGCGGCGCAGCTCTGGCAGAGCGGCCTGAATCCGCTCCACCTCGTCATCGGCGCCGCGGATGCTGTCGCATCCTCGCCGGCCCCGGGAGCGGGTGCGACAGCGGCGACCGACAGCGGCGTACGGCTCGCCCTCCAGACGTGGGCGACCACCATCGACGCCGTCCGCGAAACGTTGCGTCTGGACGCCTTCCTCTTCGCGGGGATCGCGGTGTCCCTGGTGGTCGTCGCGTACCTGCGCGTGCGACAGCGCCTGCTGCTCAAGCGCCACGCGCTTCCGTTGACGTTGCTCTACTGCTGGGCGTTCGCGCTCATGCTCGCGTACGGCTACTGGGCCATTCATCGCGGGTACTTCACGCAGTACTTCGGCGAGACCATCCCGCCGCTCGCGATCGTGCTCGCCTTCACCCTCTGGTACCTCACGGGCATTCTGGCACCCGCCTCGACGGGCGTCGGACCCGCCATCGTGCTCGGCGCGGGGCTCGTGGCCGTCTTCGCCGCGTACCGGTGGGATCCATCACTCGAGGTGCCGCACATCGCGCTGGTCGTGGGACTCGCGCTCGTCGTCGCGCTCGTGTACCGTCGCGACGATGGCAGGCGACGGTGGGCGGCCATGCTCGGCATCGCCGTCGCTGCACTCGTCGTGGGCGGTGCGGCGGGGGGGTGGGCCGGGCCGCAGCGTCTCGCGACGGCAGCGAAAGCGCTCGTCGCGGTTGTTGCGGTCGTCGCCATCGCGTACAGCACGAGTGGCCGGCAGATCGAGCGCGCCGCCTACCTGGGTCTCATGTTCATCGTCGTGACGTTCGTCTCCGCGTTCACCGCCTCGGGACGCGTGATGAGCGTCGCCTACCAGTGTGTCTGGTCGCCGCGAACCGTGTCGGACGTCACGCGCTACCTTCGCACGCACTCCACCGCCGGCGATCAAGTCATGTCGGGCGCGATGATCTGGGCCGTTGCGGCGAAGCGCCCGCCGTTCATGATGATCTCCCATCCGCTGGCATTCGACGGCGGCGCACCGCGCGACATGGCCGCGCGGATGAACGCCTACCTGCACGCCACACCGCCCAGATTCATCGTGCTCGACGGATACACCAATCGGACCTACCTGTCCTATCTCGATCCGGACGGCCGGTTCCTGGCCACACGCTACCGGCTCGTGGAGGTGTTCCCGGGCTCGCGGCATCCCGTGAAGGTCTACTCGCTCACCGACACCGCGGTCACACGACGCTAGGCCGCGGCACGGTGCGCCGCGCCACGAGCTCGGTGTAGATCCCTTCCAGCTGCCGGTTGAGCGCGCGGATGTCGAACTGCTGTTCGATGTGCCGGCGCCCCACCCGTCCCATGGTCGAGCGCACCTCGGGATGCGCGATGAGAAAGCGGAGTCGATCCGCCAGCGCGTCCGCATCCCGTTCCGGCACCAGACACCCCGTGCGACCATCGAGCACCACTTCGGGGATCCCACTGTGGTAGGTGCTCACCACCGGCAGTCCGCTGCTCGATGCCTCGATGAGCACCGTCGGCGTCCCTTCCTGATCGCCGTTCGCGGCGGTCACACTCGGTAGGAGGAAGATGTCGGCCTCCCACATCGCCGAGCGGACGACCTGCTGCTCCTGCGGACCGCGGAACGTCACGCGCCCATCCAGCCCGAGCGAGCGCGTGAGCGCCTCGAGCTCCGCGCGCAGCGGACCGTCGCCGATGATCTCGTAGCGCACACAGGGGTTCGTGCACGCCACCTGCGCCACCGCGCGCAGCGCGTACTCGATACCCTTCTTCTCCACGAGACGCGCCACGGTCAGGATGCGCACCTCGCCCCGCCCATTCGCGCCGCGCTCGCGGAACGTGTAGTCGCTCGGATCCACGCCGATGTGCAGAATGTGCAGCTTCTCCCGCGGACACCCGAGCGCCTCCAGTCGCTCGCGTGCATAGGTACAGTTGACCGTCACCGCATCCGCCGTCTCGAACAGCGGCTCGTAGACGCGCGGCCCCAGGACGAGCGGGTCTCTCGAGAAATCGACGCCGTGGAAGCTCACCACCAGCGGCGCGTTCCAGTACTCGGCGGCGAAGCGATACGCGAGACCGACGCTCCCGAAGTGACAGTGCACGACGTCGTACCCGCCGCGGCCGGCCAGCACCTTGAGTCGAGGCAGCAGTGAGCGGCTGCCTCCGTACGGCGCGCTCCGCTCGCGGCCGAGCATCCGCAGCACCGAGGGACGCTGTACGGCGAGGCGCAGCGCGAGCGCCGCGTCGCGGGCGAGCGAGGGCGGCGCGGGGCGAACGCCGTGCACGTAGCGCACGCGCCGGTCGAGCCCGTGATCGCGCACCGCCTCGTGCACGACGTGCGCGTCCGCGGGGCGCCGGTTCGCGAAGACATCCACGGTGTGGCCGAGTGCAGCGAGTCCCGTGATCTGCCGGACGATGAATGTCTCCGAGACCGCGGGAAAGTACTCGACGATCGTGGCGATTTTCATGCGGGATCGATGGTCATATCGCGAGCATCGCATCGCACGATGCGCGCCGCTCCTCGACATCGGACGAGCGGCGCGCATCGCGCGCCGTCGCCGCATCCGCCTGACGCAGGTAGACCTCGGCGGTGAGAATCGCCAGCACCGTGCGCGTGTCTGGTGGCGCGGGCTCGGCCCGTGACAGCGCGCGTCGCACCGCGCCGCGCAGATACTGATCGAGCAGCAGCTCGCCCTGCAGCAGCCGTTCGCGCACGCCACTGGCGCGCACGAACGCCGTGTAGTCCGCGAAGCGTCCCCCGTAGGGGTTGTCGCTCACGTGAAGCCGGCGCGCCAATCGCGCGCGAATGCCGCGCCGCGCGCGCACGGAGAACGATTCGGCGAGCCCGCGCCCCGTACTCTGCCAGGGCACGTTCGCGAAATACGCAGGGTAGCGCTCGGCGAGCACGCGGTTGTAGAACCGGCTCCCGCGTCGCTCGGCATCGGGGAGCGCGCCGAGCATGAGATGCAGCATCGCGAGCCCCACGCCGGGGTTCACGACTTCGCAGTGCGCCGACAGGGCCAGCGGACCGGTGAGGATCATGCGCCGCTGCCGCTGCGAGATCGCGAAGCAATCGGTACTGGGGCCGCACAGGTAGCGCGCGCAATCGCCGAGCGAGGCATCGGCCACGTCACCGCGCGCGAAGAACGGATTCGACAGATACATGCGCGCGAGCAGATCCTTGGGCGCGCGCGTCCAGTCGGGCACGGGATCGCGGAGCTTGCTCCCGCCGAACAGCGTATCGCCGGTGCTGTTCTTGAGCGTGTGCCAGTTCCCGGCGTGCATCTCGTCCATGGCGATCGCCACGTGCAGATGCATGGCGTTCACGAGCCCGTCCGTCTGCCAGATCGCCTCCTCGCGCCGGTGCCACCAGTTGTCGGGCGACAACGCGAGCGCCCGGTGCGGCACGCCGGCGATGCGCGCGCACTGCTGCGCGATGCGCATGTCCGAGCACCGCTCGCTCCCGAAGGTGATCGTCGTGAGGTCGCTGCCCTGCGCGCGCATCTCGGCGAGGAGCGCGCGTGAATCGAGGCCGCCGCTCAGCAGAAGCGGCGTGACGCCGGGCTTCGTGCGCTGCCGGACGGCGCTCGACCACAGCCGGCCGAACTCCTCACTCACTTCGGCGACGTTCCGCGCGGCGCGGCGAATGCCGTCGAAGCGCCAGTAGCAATGCCGATCCATCCCGGCCGGCGAGATGCGCCACACGCTCGCGGGCGGGAGCAGCTCGATGCCGCGCCACCACGTTCGCTCGCCGAGCATGTAGTCGAAGCTCAGAAACTGCGCGATGGCGAGCTCATCGACCGGGGGCAGCGCCTCGTGGATGGCGAGCAGCGCCTTGACCTCCGCGGCGTACGCGAACCACGCGTCCGTCTCCGCCCAGTAGAGCGGACGAAAGCCAAGCCGATCGTTGGCGATGATGAGCTCGCTCGTCGCCGGCGTGTAGCGCGCGAGCGCGTAAACGCCGTCGAGCTCCGCCAGTCGCGCGCCAGACGCATCCGTGAGCCGTACCATCTCGTCAGCCGTCGGCGTCGTGCCAGGCCCGGCATTCGACGGGTACACCTCGCCGTCGAACCACGTGAGCGTGCGGCCATCGGCCGTAGGGAGCGGCTGAGGATCGGGGTTGAGCACACCGAGGTGAACGCGGCCGCCACAGAAGCCGTCACTGGCCCACAGCTCCGTACGCATCCACGGCTGGCGACGCATCGCGTCCGCCATGCGCTGCGCCATCCCGCGCAGCTGGCCGGCGCCGAGCGCCGGCGTCTTCGCGATGATCCCGAACAGTCCAGGCACGCCCGCCCCCGTCGCTCAGACGGAGGGGTGAATGTCCCACTGCGGCGCCCAGTACACGGGCCCCCAGTTCCGGACGTCGGGCAGCTCCTTCCCCCAGCCGAACACGTCGTGCTCCAGCACGCGGAGCGCGAACGCGCCGGCGAATCGCGCGATGTCGTTCATCCCATCGCCCAGGTAGACCTTCGCGGTGTAGCTCCCCGCGTTGAGCGGGATCCGGCCGAGGTCGCACCGCACGCGCCAGCGACGCGACTGCCCGCGTTCACTGCGCACGTTCTGCACCTTGCTGCTCATGCTTACCACGGGATCACCGACGGTGTTGACGAAGGTGAGTCCGACGCTCGCTTCCTCGATCGGATCGGGGGTCTCGATCTCGAACGCGATCTCGAGCGGGTCGCCGCAGTCGGCGGTGATGCTCGCCGGCGTCTCCGTGTAGTGGAGCACGAACCCCGGTCCGCCGCGATCCGCCGCGAGCGTGGTGCGCTCCGCGCGCGGATCGACATCCTCGTACATCTCCAGGTACCGTGCGACCACCGCATCGGGTGCACCGTCCATGTGCACCGAACCGCCGTGCATGAGCAGGCATCGGTGACAGAGCGAGCGCACCGCCGCCATGTTGTGGCTCACGAAGAGCACCGTGCGCCCGCTCGTGGCCGCGTCGTGCATCTTTCCCAGACACTTCTTCTGGAAGCCCACGTCCCCCACGGCGAGCACTTCGTCGATGATGAGGATCTCGGGCTGCAGGTGCGCGGCCACGGCGAACGCGAGCCGGACTTTCATCCCGCTCGAGTAGCGCTTTACCGGGGTGTCGATGAACGTCTCGACACCCGAGAAGTCGACGATCTCGTCGAAGTGCTGCTCGATGTAGGAGCGCCCCATCCCGAGGATCGCGCCGTTCAGAAAGACGTTCTCGCGCCCGGTGAGCTCCGGGTGGAAGCCCGTCCCCACCTCGAGCAGCGAGCCCACCTGGCCGTGCACCACCGCGCGCCCCGTCGTGGGCTCCGTGATACGCGAGAGGATCTTGAGGACCGTGCTCTTCCCCGCCCCGTTCTGTCCGATGATCCCCAGCACCTCGCCGCGGTGCACGTCGAACGACACATCGCGGAGCGCCCACACGGTGTCGGCGCCATCACCCGCGCCGCTCGCGCCCGCTCGGCTCGCTCGACCCACTCGGCGCGCCGCCCGGAGCGGCGCCTTCGCCATGTGCACGATGGCGTCGCGCAGCGTGTCGTGCCGCTCGGCCGCGGTCCCGATGCGGTACTGCTTCCCCAGGTGCTCCACGCGGATCACGGCGTCGGGCATGGCGCGCACACTCATATGACGTCCGCGAACACGCGCTCGGTCCGCCGGAAGTAGAGCGCACCGGTCACGAGGAGCACCAGCGCCACGGCGAGCGAGATCCCGACCATCTCCCACGGCACGTCGCCCGAGCCGACGAGCACCGCACGGAAGCCCGCGATCACGCCGACCATCGGGTTGAGCGCGTAGATCGGCCGGAACCGCTCGGGGATCATCGACAGCGGGTAGATGATCGGCGATGCGTACATCCAGATCTGCACGAGGAGCGGCGTGATCTGCTTCACGTCGCGGTACTGGATGTTGAGCGCCGAGAGCCAGCAACCGGTGCCCGTAGCCGTCATCACTATTAAAAGAAGGAACATCGGCACGAAGGCGATGGCGCTCGCGTGCGGCGCCACGCCGAAGAACGCCATCACCACGAGCAGCACCGCGAACGCGATCACGAAATCGAGCAGTGCCGCGAGCACCGGCGCCATCGGAATGACGAGGCGCGGAAAGTAGATCTTGGAGATGAGCTCCGGATTGTTCACGAGGCTGCCGCTCGACGTGGTGAGCGCGGTCGAGAAGAAGCTCCACGGCACGAGCGCGGAGAGCGCGAACACCGGGTACGGGATGCCGTCCGACGGAATCTTCGCGAACAGGCCGAAGATCACCGTGAAGACGAGCATGGTGAGCACGGGCTGGAGGACGGCCCACAACGCCCCGAGCACGGTCTGGGCGTAGCGCACCTTGATGTCGCGCCACACCAGGAAGAAGAACAGCTCGCGGTATGCCCAGATCTCGTGCAGGTCGATCCTCGGCCAGCGCCCGGCGGGCTCGATGACGAGATGGGCGTCACCGGCATGCGAAGCCGACGGAGCAGCCTGGACCGGTATCAGGAAGCTCTGCTGATCCACGTTTGAAGTCACGCGTTCCGGCGTAGCACCTCTCGTGCCGCGCAGCGCGCCCACCACACCGCGCGACGCGGCACGCGATTCGCGGCGGCGGGGCCGAGGTTCTGCCGTTCCCCCCTCGGGCCGGGCACGGGAGGTGCTAGGTCTTGGAGGTGTCGTCGCTGTGGCTGTGGCCCGAGCTGTAGCCGTAGCCGTTCGTTGCCCCTACTCCGTGGCTGCATGACGTCGGATCTCTCGATCGTTATCGCGACCTGCCTGCGCGCGTCGTCGTTGGAACGAACCCTGGCCAGCATCGCCGCATCGTCGTATCCGCTGGACCACGTGCAGGTGGTCATTGCGGACAACGCGGACGACGCGGATACGCGGAACGCATGCGACCGCTATACCGGCCGACTGGCACTGACGTACGTGGTGGCCACGAAACCAGGGAAGAACGCCGCGCTCAATGCCGCGCTCCCCTCCGTCACCGGCGACCTCGTGCTGTTCACGGATGACGACGTCGAGGTATTACCCGAGTGGCTCACCGAGACGAGCGCCGCGGCGGAG
Source organism: Gemmatimonadaceae bacterium (assembly GCA_036381735.1). Lineage (GTDB taxonomy): Bacteria > Gemmatimonadota > Gemmatimonadetes > Gemmatimonadales > Gemmatimonadaceae > DASSNR01. Next base: position 22,858 of record DASVCF010000055.1, read on the forward strand.
CGGTGGCCCGAACACGTGATGTTCGGCGGGAAAGTCCTCCCGCTCTGGCCGTCCGCATCCCCACCTGCGCACATCAACGATCGGCGCTACCTCGGCATCTGCTTCACGGTACTCGACCCCGAGGCGGACGAGGGGCCGTCCTTCCGCTTTACACCCTTTGGTCCCAACGTCGCGATCCGGCGCTCCGTGTTCGATGCGGGCGTCCGCTTCAACCCGCGCATCGGACCGCATCGCTCTTCATACATCATGGGAAGTGAAACCGAGTTCATCCGGCGCCTGAAGCGCCAGGGGCACGCCCCCGTCTACGTGCCACGGAGCGTGGTACGGCATCGCATCCGGCCGGACCAACTCTCCGATCGGTGGCTGTTCGGCCGAGCGTTCCGGTACGGACGTCTGTTGGAAGTGCGGCGACAGGAGGCGCGGGAGCCTGCTCGCTCGACACTCCACCACGTTCCGGAAGTGCTCGCTTGCCTCGCATACGCGGGCCTCGCGCGCGCCAAGGGTGAGCGGAAGGCGTGGTTCGACCAGCTCATGCAGCTCTCGACCACGTGCGGGCAGATCTACCAGTCGTGGCAGCCATCGCCGCTGGACGATGAGCCGCGCGAGCAGACCCTGCCGGCTTCACCGTCCGTCGGGGTGGGCGCATGAACGAGCTCCACTCCGCGACGCCGCTGGTGCCCGAGGTGGGCGTCATTGCGGTGGTTCCCAATCGATGGGGCGATCAGTGGCAGCCTCGCCACCACGTGCTCTCCAGGCTCGCCCGCTACTTTCGCGTGTCGTGGGTGAATCCTGCGCCCGAATGGCGCGACGTCGTCCGTCATCCACACGCGTTCCGCCTCGCCGACCGCGAGCCGGTTCCCGGGTTCACCATCCACAGCCCGGACCATTGGCTCCCGCGCGTACACCGGCCGCACGGTCTGGCACAGATGTCGTTTCGCTTGCGCCTCCAGGGGGCTCGGCGCGCACTCGCGCGCGCCGGCTGCACGAGCATCATTCTCTACATCTGGCACCCGGAGTTCGCCGATGCGCTCGCGGCGGTGGA
>DASVCF010000056.1:0-24709 GCA_036381735.1 Gemmatimonadaceae bacterium
CGAACGGTGCGCGGCTGCCGAACGAGTCGGGATCGCGCCCGTACGACAGCAGCTTGTCGTTGTAGAGGAAGCCGAGCCCGGGCGTGATGTAGAAGCTCCCGCCCCAGGTGCCGAGCGTCTGCGTCGCGGCGACGACGTTGCCGTCCGCATCAGCGACGACGAACGCGGTGGTGCCCGTCCGGTGGCAGTTCTGCTCCCCAGCCTCCGGCTCGAGACCACCGCACGTGCCACGCTCCGCTTGCCCGAGACGCGTGTCCGCGCGCTCCGCGCGCGTTCGCTCGTGCGCGCACTGCTCCGCGTCATCGATCAGCTGACCGGGCGTGAGCGCATGGTGCGCATCGAAGCACGACCATCGCGCGCGCGCGCTGTCCTTGCTCACGAACGCGGAGATGTTCACCGGCCAGAGTCCGGGGTCCGCAATGCGGCCGCGGCTCGGTGGCACGAGCTTCCACGCTTCGATCATCGCATGCAACGTGGCGGGGTCGTCCGTGTACGACGGCAGCGTCTTCAGCTGCTCGAGCAGATTGAGCTGCGCCACGAGCGTCGCGCCGCCGGAGACGGGCGGTGTGCTCGAGTACAGCGTGTAGCCGCGGTACGTTCCGCGCACCGGCTCGCGCTCGGCGGCGTAGTAGCGCGCGAGGTCGCTCATCCGCATCGCGTTCCCCTGTCCGCGGAGATCGGCTACCATGCGCCGGCCGACGGCGCCGCGGTACACCGCGTTGGCACCGCTGTCCGCGATCTGCTTCAGCGTCCACGCGAGATCGGGGTTGCGCAGCGTATCGCCGGCATGCAGCGGCTCGCCGTTCGGGAAGAAGAGCTTGCGGCTCCCCTCGTACTTGAGAAAGTGCTCGCGCTCCGTAGCGAGCGTGGTCGCGAGCCCATCGCTCACCACGTACCCCTGCTCCGCCGCGCGAATGGCTGGAGCGATGAGATCTGCCCACTTCACCTTGTGGCTCCCGTACTCCTGCCACGCCTTGTACATCGCGGCGACGGTGCCGGGAACGTTGGGGAGCACGCGCCCATCATCGGGGTAGCGTCCGTTGCGCATCACCGACGGCTCGTTGACGATCGCATCCTCCGGGAGACGGGTCATGAACTCGATGAGCGTCGGCTGCGACATCGGCGCGAGTCTGATGAGCATCTGCCCGTAGCCGCCGACGCCGCTCGCATCAGGTTCGACGACGCCGAGCGCGAAGGAGACGGCGACGGCGGCATCCACCACGTTGCCACCCTTGCGCAGAATCTCGAGCCCTGCCTCCGTGGCCACCGGATTCGCGCTCGACACAGCGGCGCGTCCCGTAGCCGGCTCGCGCAGCGGCGGCCGAGCGCGCAGCATCTCGTGCACGATGGTCGCGAGCTCGTCATCGGTCGTGGCTGCGAGCGCGCGCGGCCGGTACTTCGCCTGGAGCCGCTGCCACTGCGCGCGGCGCGATGCGGCATCGGGAGTCGAGTAGTAGAGCTTCAGCGTGCGCGTCCACGCGGCGTCGAACAGTTCGGCGTTGTGCGCGCGGCGATCGATCGGAACGGCGAGCGCCAGCACGCGCCCGCTGTCGGGCGCCTGCGGGGCCTCCACGATCCACAGCTGGCCCGCGCCCTTCATCATCGCGCCCGCCTCGCGATCACCCAGTCGATCGGGATCGCCGTTGTAGCCGGGCGGGGGCGGCGGGAGCTCGACGAGCGCGAGCCGACGTCCGTCGCTCGACCACGCGGGCGCCGCGCGCCGGTCGCTCACGAGGTTGGTGTATGCTCCGTCGTCCGACGTGACCCACACACCCGCCGGCCCGCTTCTCGTCGCGAACGCGATCCGGTGGCCGCGCGGCGACCACGCCGGATGCTCGGCCGCGCGATCGCTCACGATCACGCGATCCGAATCGCCCGCGAGCCAGTGCACGTGCAAACGACTCCCGTCCTCCGTCTCGCTCACGTAGGCCACGCGCGTTCCGTCGCTCGAGAACGCGGGCCAATGTTCGGCCGCCGACTTCTGCTTCGTGAGCCGATGCTCGGCACCGTCTGGAGATCGTACCCAGAGTCGCGCGGTCGGTCCGCGCCCTCTCACGAAGATGATCGTGCCATCCGGTGCCACGGCGGGCTCGGCTTCCCATTCGTCGGACGTCGTCACACGCACCGGTTCCCCCGCCGCGCCGCTCGCGCTCAGCTGCACACGGAACAGACGCGATCCATCGGCGCGATCGGACGCGAAGATCAGCGAGGTACCGTCCGCACTCCACGCCGGCTCGCGGTCCCACGCGTCCCCCGCTGTGACCTGCACCCATTGCAGGGTGTCGGCCGCCGAGCGCTGCACCCAGAGGTCGCCATCGATCGCGAGGGCGAGCCGGCCGTCGGGTGCGTAGGCGGCGCTCTGCACGCCGGCGCCAGATGGCGATGGAGCACCCGTCGTCTGCGTCCAGTGCGGCACCGACGACCACTGCGTCGCATCGAACAGTTTCGCGTCCAGCGGGATGTCCGAGCGCCACTGGCTGTACTCCTCCGTCTGTCGCGCGATCGCCCCGTCGTACATCGCGACCTTCGTCGCGAGCCATCCGCGCGTGAGGCGCACGTACTCGTCGAGATGGATGTCCTCCGTCTTCGACGTACCGCCGCGATTCACCGGGAGCAGCATCCGCACGAGCACCATCCGCTCGGCGTCCACCCAGAACTGCGGCGAGGCGAGATCGCGCGCATCGCGCGCGCCGACCACGAACACGGGGCGCCCCTGCCACGTGTCACTCCGCACGCGCGTCATGTCGATGTGATACTGCCCGAGCTCCCGCGCCGTGCGCGCGACGGGCTGCGTGTAGACTCCGGCGACGAACGGGATGAACGGATTCCCCTGCCCCGCCGTACGTGTGATCGCGCCGCCGCGCACGACGTACGTGGAATCCGCCGTCATGAGGACGCCGTTGCCGTCGTGAGGATCGCCGAAGTCGATGCGCAGCCGATCCGGCGACAGCATCGCCTCGTACCACGTGGACACTTTCGCCGCGCTGTCCGGCTGGCGGATGGTCGTGCGCTGCACGAAGGTGAGCGTCCGGAACCAGTGTCCGTCGTACGCGTCGTGCATCCGACGGAGCAGCTCGACACCCGAATTCGGTGTCGCGCGCTGCTGCGCGGCGGCGGTCGTGATGGGAAACGCGAGGAGCGCGAGTACGGCCGCGCACGACGCGCGCGTGAGGGAACGTCGCATGAAAGATCCTGGGCTGTGAGGCAGCCACCACGATGCACGCCGGCTCCGCAATCGGCAATGCATGGCGCACCATTCAATGCGGTGCGACCACGGTGCGCCTACGTACGGTGCGACTGTGGTGTGCCTACTTCAGGTGCGCCGTGAGCCAGTCGGCGGTCGTCCCCAGCACCACGGGGTTCACGGAAACCGATTGCAGCTTGGCGTAGTCGGTGAAGGAGCCGTTCGGATCGTGCACGAGCAGATGGTTCGTCTCCGGAATGATCCGGACGGTCACCTCGTGATTACCGCCCGACCGGATCGCGGCGGCGAGCTCTTTCGCCTGCTCGGGGCTCACCTGCGTATCCGTCGCCCCCTGCACGATGAGCACGGGCATCCGCAGCTTCTTCGCCGCGGGGATGGGATCGTAGTTGAACCAGAACGAGAGCCACGGCGACGACGCCACCTGGGCATCGCGCACGATGTTGTTCGCGCGTACCGCCGAATCCAGCTCGGCGCCGCTCAGGTGCATCCGCTGCGTGATCGCCTCGCGCACCTGCTCGTCCGACACCTCGCGTCCCGTGCGTGACGTACCGGCGATGAGCACGATCGCGTGCAGCGATGGGTCGGTCGCGCCGATCATCGGCGCGATCAGCGCGCCCTCGCTGTGACCGATCAGGCCGAGCCGCCCGGGATCGACGTCGGGCCGCGTGCGCAGGTACGCGAGCGCGGCGCGGATGTCGTCCGCGAAATCGGCGCTCGTCGCGCCGTGCGGCCCCGCGTCCGAGCCACCGACGCCGCGATCGTCGAGGCGCAGCACGGCAATCCCGCGCCGGCCGAGCGTATCGGCGATCTGGCGGAACGGGCGCCATCCCGGGATGCTCGGCGTCGACTCGTCGCGATCCTGCGCACCGGATCCGGTGATCATCACGACGGCGGGCACGCGCGTGCCAGGCGCGTGCGTCGGGATGGTGAGAGTGCCCGCGAGCGTGACGTTCGCCTTGTCATTGTGGACGCGAACATCCTCGGCCGTGTATGGTGCACCGGGTGGCGCGGAGTAGTCGGGTCGCGCGGGTGCGGCCGGTGTCCTTCCGGACATTGGCGCCGAGGCTGCGGCTGGCGCCGTCTCGCCGCCACCCGTCACCCTCGTGAACCGCACGTTCTGACTCGGCACGAAGGCGCCGAGCAGCCGGCCGTCGGGCGAGACGCGCGCGCGCATCTCCGTGTTGGCGATCGTCAGCACCGCGGAGTCCGCGCCGGCCCATTGGACCTTCGCGTGCACCACGTGCGCGCCGGCCGTGGTGAAGAGCGGGATGTCCGCCGTCTCATCGCCGAGCATCTTCGCGCGGAGCAGGATCTGCTCGACGATCGCCGAGGACAGATTGACGAACGGCAGCGTTCCCGCGGGCACGGCGAAGCGCTGCGCTGGCGCGCTCGCTTCGCCCATCGTGAGCAGGACGCTGTCCTTGGTGAACTCGAAGATCGCGCGCTGCATCGGGGCGCTTGCGGGTGCCGCACTCGCCGATCGCACATCGGTCTCCAGCCGCGATACCAAGCCATCTGGCGCGAGCGCCAGCGTGCAGTCGATGCGAATCGCCTGCGCCTTGATCGTGAGCGCCGTCTGCACCTCCGACGCCGAACGTGTGTACTCCTCCGTCGCGATCGTGTCCGTCCCCGCCGTGACGACGAATTCGGTCTTCGGCGACGCAGGCTGCTGCGCCGCCACTGGACCGATTGCGAACGTGGCCAGGACGACGCGCATCAGTCGCCCCATACCGGCTCCGGCGCCAGTCCGGACACCTCCCGCTCCTCCTCGATCTCCCGCTCGCGCTCGGGGCTGACCGCGCGCCGCTTGAACCACCCGCCGATGTCGTCGAAGTACGTGTACGCCACCGGCACCACGAGCAGCGTCAGCATCGTCGACGTGATGAGCCCGCCGATCACCGCCCGCGCCATCGGCGCGCGGAAGCCGCCGCCCTCGCCGAGTGCGAACGCGATCGGGAGCATGCCGAAGATCATCGCGAGCGTCGTCATGATGATCGGGCGCAGCCGCACAGCGCCCGCTTCGATGAGCGCGGTCATCCGCGGCACGCCCTGCGCGCGCCGCTCGTTCGCGTTGTCCACGAGCAGGATCGCGTTCTTCGTCACCAACCCCATGAGCATGATGACGCCGATCATGGACATCATGTTGAGCGTGTCGCGCGTGACGAGGAGCGCGAGCAGCACACCCACCAGCGAGAGCGGCAGCGAGAGCATGATCGCGAACGGCTGCGTGAACGACTCGAACTGCGAGGCCAGAATGAGGAAGATCAGGATGATCGCCAGCGTGATCGACTGCAGCACGTAGCCGACCGTCTCCTCCATGCTCTCCGTCTCACCGCCGAGCTGCACGCTGTAGCCGGGGGGCAGCGTCATCTTCCCCACTTCGGCGCGGATCGCCTTCGAGGCCTCCGCAATCGAGAAGCCCGGCGCTGTGCCACCGCTGATGGTCGCGATGCGCTGCAGCCCCTTGCGGTCGATTTCCGCCGGCGCCGTGCCGTACTCGATCTTCGCCACATCCCGGAGCGGCACGGTCACGGACGCACCATCCGCCGTGCGACGCATCGTCGCGAGCGGGATGGTGGCGATGTCCTCCACCGTGCGCCGCTGCGAGGGATCGACCTGCACCACCACGTCGCGCTCCTCGCCCGTCGGATCCTCCCACCGCGTCGCGGTCTCACCGGCGAGCACGGGGCGCACCGTCGTCGCGATCTGCCCGATATCGAGCCCCACCTCGTTCGCGATGTCGCGGTTCACCTCGATGCGGTACTCCGGCTTAGGATCGCCGAGGGAGGACTCGACGTCCACGATCCCCGGGATCTTCGCGATACGATCCTTGATGGCCGACGACAGCCGCTGCAACTCCACCGCGTCGGGACCGCGCACTTCCACCTGCAACGGCGCCTGCGCGCCGCCCAGCCCGCCGGAGAGCAGCACCGCGATGCGCGTTCCCACGAGTGGCGTGAGATCATTGCGCGCTTCCACCATGAGCTCGCTCTGCGACTTCGTGCGCTCGGCGAGCGGCTTCAGCTTCACGTACGTCTCGCCCTTCGTCACCGTCCCGGTCGCACCCGCGCCGATGGTCGTGTACGTGTAATCGACGGCCGGCATGGACTTCAGGATGTTCGTGATCTGCTCGGCCTTGGAGCGCGTGTACTCCAGGCTCGATCCCTCCGGCGTCTGGAACTGGACGACGAACTCGCCGTCGTCCGAGTCCGGCATGAAGCCGCCGCCGATGAGCGGGAAGAGCATGAGCGCGCCGACGAACGACAGCGCCGCGATGGCGAGCGTCGTCTTGCGATGCGCGAGCGCCCACCCGATCACCGAGCGGTACTTCACCGCCTGACGATCGAACCAGTCGTTGAAGCGCGCGATGGTGCGCGTCAGGATGTTCCCGCCGCCCGAGCCGCCGTGCGCCTTGTGCGGGTTCACCCCCCACCACGCCGAGAGCATGGGCGTGAGCGTGAACGACACGAAGAGCGACACGAGCACCGCCCAGGCGACCGTGAGGCCGAACTGATAGAAGAAGCGCCCGACGATCCCGCCCATGAACGCAACCGGCACGAACACCGCGACGATCGTGAACGTCGTCGCCATCACCGCGAGCACGATCTCCTTGGTGCCGAGCCCCGCCGCGGAGAAGTGGTCTTCGCCCATCTCGCGGTGGCGCACGATGTTCTCGACGACGACGATGGCATCGTCGATCAGGATGCCGATCGAGAGCGATAGCGCCATGAGCGTGAGCACGTTGAGCGTGAAGCCCAGCGCCTTCATCAGGATGAACGACGAGATCACCGAGACCGGGAGCGCCATGGCCGTGATGGCCGTCGCCTTCCAGTCGTTGAGGAAGAGCATGACGACGAGCACCGTGAGGATCGCGCCGAGCACCAGCTCGTTGATGACATCGTGCACCGACTGGCGGATCTGCACGGAGTTGTCGCGCACGACCTGCAGCGTGGTGCCCGCCGGCAGGACCGTCCGCTGGATGTCGGCGATCGCGGCGCGCACGCCGTCGGCAACCTCCACCGTGTTCGCGCCGGACACCTTGAGGATGTCGAGCGACACCGCGCGCTTCCCGTCCACCAGCGCGAGCGAGCGCTCATCCTCGTTCCCATCCTCCACGCGCGCCACATCCTTCAGGCGGATCGGCTGGCCATCGCGGTTCGCGATGATCACCTCGCCGAACTGCTTGGGGTCGGTGATGCGCCCCGTCACCCGCACGAGCTGCTCGGCGCCCCCCTTCTCCACGCGCCCCGCCGGCACCTCGAGGTTCTGCCGCTGCAGCGCGCCCATCACATCGGCCACCGATACGCCCACCGCCTGCATGCGCGTGGGGAGCAGATAGACGCGCACCTCGCGCGCGAGCCCGCCCGCGAGCCGCACCTCGCCCACGCCGCGCACGCTCTCGAGCCTCCGGCGGATGGTCTCGTCGGCGAGGCTCGTGAGGTTGACGAGCGGCATGGTGTTCGACGCCAGCGCGAGTGATACGATGGGCTGCGACGCCGGATCGAACTTCTCGACGATCGGCGGATCGATATCCTCGGGGAGATCGCGCCGGATCGTCTCGATCTTCGCTCGAATGTCCTGCGCCGCCGCGTCGACGTTGCGCCCGAGGTCGAACTCGACGATGACCTGCGAGACACCTTCGAGCGACACGGAGGTGATGTGCTTCACCCCCTGCACGGGATTGAACGCCTCCTCCATGCGGCGCGACACTTCGCGTTCGATGGTTTCCGCGCTCGCGCCCGGATACGTCGTCTGGATGGTGACGACGGGGATATCGACGTTCGGGAACTGGTCGATGGGCAGCTGGCGATAGCCGAAGATGCCGAGCACGACGAGCCCGAGAGCGAGCATCGTCGCGAACACCGGCCGCCGGATGGCGACGCCGCTCAACCCCGTGAGCTTGCGGTGTGGCGCTTCGGCGCCCGGGCCACGCCCGTACGTGCCGGTCGTCGTGAGCTGCGCCTCACGCTCTGGATCGTGCCGCTCGGTCGTACTCATGTCAGCGTCCTCCACCGTCACCATTCGTCGACGTCCGCACGGTCTCGCCGGCCGCGGCCTGCTGATCACCGGCCAGCGTCACCTTCGTTCCGGGGGTGAGCTGCACCGACGGCGTGATGATGACACGCTCGCCCGCCTTCAGCCCGTGCACGATCGCCACGCGCGCCGTCGCCTGGTCGCGCGTCCCCACCGTCACCGCGCGGCGCTGCACCTGATCACCCGCGATCACGAGTACGTGCGTCGAGTCGCCCGCGCCGCGCACCGCCGCCTCCGGCACCACCACCGCGTTGCGCACGCGCTCGCCCACAATGCGACCCGAGGCGAACTGTCCACCGATGATCGCGCCCTTCCGGTTCGCGAGCTGCACGTACACGCCCACCTGTCGGGTGAGTGGATCGGCGACGGGATCGATGCGCGCCACACGGCCGCTCAGCTCGCGCCCCGGCGCCGCGTTCAGCGTGAACGCCACCGGCGCGCCCACGCGTACGCCGGCCGCCTGCTCCACCGGGATCTGGCCCGCGAGCTCGAGCGTGTCCGAGTTCACGACGGTGAAGAGCACGGCATCCACGCCCACCGCTTCTCCGCCATCCACCTCACGGTTGCTCACTACTCCAGTGATGGGCGCCGTGATGGTGCTGCGACGCGCCGCCTCCTCGGCGCGCGCCGCTTCCGCCTGCGCGGCCTCGACCGCGGCCTGCGCCGTGCGATAGTCGATGGCCGACATCGCGCCAGCGTCGTACAGCGTACGCGCCGCGTCGAGCTTCTGCTGCGCCAGCGCGAGATTCGCCTTCGCCGCCACGGCCTCGCTCTGCACGCCATCCGCTTCGATGGTCGCCATCACTTGCCCGCGCGTGACTGCCGTGCCGCGGTCCACGCGCACGCCGCGCACCGTCCCCGCGACCTGCGCCTTCACCTGCACGATCTTGTACGGCTGCAGCGAGCCGGTGAGCACCACGCCTGCGGTCAGGTCCGCGCGCTCCGCGACGGCCACGTCCTGCGGGCCGAGCACCGCGCGCGGCGGCGCGGGCGCTTCCGCCGGCGTCTCCTGGCTGCTCGAGCGACCGCACGCGGCCGCCGCAATGAGTCCGACCACGGCGAGCGCCGCCCGCGCACGACCGCCGCCCCTGTGCATGATGGCCATATATCGATTCCCGTAGACTGTGGTCACGTCACTCATTGGATGCACCGGACGCCCGGCCGAGCGCCTTGAGCATCTGCGCGTCGGCGATGTGATAGTCGGCGATCGCCTGCGCGAGATTGGTCTTCGCTTGGAGCAGCGCGAGCCGTGCATCGGAGGCCTCGAGCTGCGTCGCGAGCCCCTTCTGGTAGCGCAGCACCGTCAAGTCGTAGACGCGTTGCGCCTGATCGACCGTTCGACGCCGCGCCGCGATCGTCGAGCGCGCACGCTCCTTCTCGCCCCGTGCACGCTCGTACTCGAGCTGCACGGCCTCGCGCAGCTGCGCGAGCTTGAGCTCCGACTGCTGCTCCTGGATGCGCGCGAGCTGTACGTCGGCGCTCCGCTTGAATCCCGAGAAGATGGGGACCGTCACGCCGATCATCGCGCTGAAGTCCGGACGCCACGTAGCGCCCGACCAGTTGAACGCACCGAGCGGCCAGATCTGACGCCCGAAGTTCACCTGCAGGTTGACTTGCGGCAGGTAGGCGCCCTTCGCGATGGAGATCTGCTCATCGCTGATCGCCACGTCCTGCTCCGCCGCGCGCACCGCCGGACGTTCGGCGAGCGCCTGCGCGGGAGCGGCGACCTCCGGCAGCGTATCGTCCGCCGCCGGCGCCTCGAGCGATGTCGTCAACCGCAGCGGCTGCGTGACCGGAATGTTCACCAGCCGCTTGAGATCGAGCGTGGCGAGCTCACTCTGGTTCCGCGCATCCACGAGTTGCGGGCGCAGATTCTCGAGCGAGACATCGGCGCGCATCACGTCGAGCTCGGACGACATCCCGGACTTGAAGCGCAGCCGCTCCTGGTCGAGAAAGCGCTGCGCCTGATCGACCGCCGCCTGCGCAATGGACTCCAGCTCCTGCGCGAGCACGGCGTGGTAGTACGCGGTACGCACCTGGAGATCGAGATCCGCGATCTGCTCCTGCAGCCCCAGTTGCGCCTGATCGCGATACGCGTGCACGACCTTGAGCCCCGCACCGACACGACCGCCCGAGTAGAGCATCTGCTTCGCGGTGAGCGATGCGTTGTACGTATGCTGCTGACCGAAGGGGAGATTGCCGAACAGCGAGCTCATCCCCGTGAGCCCCGCGAGCGGTGCATTGTGCTCGAGGTAGCTGAGCCGCTGGTCCACGGACGCGGTGCTGTCCGGGTTGAAGCGCAGCGAATCGGGGAGCTGGAAGCCGCCGCTCGAGTTGTTGTACGGCGACTGGAAGGTGCGCGTGTACGAGAGCGAGCCGCTGATCTGCGGGAGCGCCTCGGACCACGCCGAGGTCACCTCCGCCTGCGCCTGCTCCACCTGCGCGCGCGCGAGCCGCACTTCCTCACTCTTGGTGTTCGCACGATCGAGCGCGTCAGCGAGACTCAGCGACAGCGTGTCCGCGGATGCGGTGTCCGGGCGCACGGGCACCGCTTGCGCCCGCACCGTAGAGGAGACGCCCCCGGCACACAGCACGGCCGTGAAGAGCAGCACGACAGTTCTCACAATCCGTCCTCGAAAGTTCAGGGCGTGGATGGCGTGTGACGCTCGGCGTCAGCTGCCCGCCCGGCCGTTTCTGGAATGTTGCGCGGCGGCGCGCCGCTTCTCACGCGTGGCACGCCACCGCGCGAGCTCCTGCGTGGTTGCCTCGATCACGATCCCCATCGCGTCCGCGGCTTCGTCCAGCCGCTCGCGCACTTCGGGGCTCGTGCTCTTCATGCGTCGGCCATCGGCGATCAGCTCGGCGAAGCGCTGCATGACGGCGAGCCGGCGCTCGAGCGCGCGCGTGTAGTGATCGGGGGCGATGCGATAGTAGTCGCGCCGATCGCCGGGGCGTGTGACGCGCTCGACGACGCCGCACTGCTCGAGGCGGCGCGCGTCGATGCTGATGCTGGCGCGGCTCACGGCGAGCCGCTCCGCCATCTCGTCGATCGAGCATTCACCGGGGGTAATGAGGAGGAGCCCGACGATGCGCCCCGCGATCCTCGGCAGCCCTTCGGTTTCTTCGAAGAGCTGCCCCGTGCGCTCGATGAAGCGATCCTGTTCGTCCATCTCCATGCCCTGCGGGTGGAATCGCGCGATGCGGGCGGCGCCCGCACGACCGCGGCTCGGTTGGCGCGGCCTCGGCGCGAACGCGGCGCAGAGCGCGCGGCCCGGGACATTAATTCGTTCAAAACGTTTAGTCAACACTAAACGCTTGTCCGCGCCGTGATCGGGTTGGGAGCAGCGGATGGGGAGCTGGAATCGTACGGCATGATGCATGTGCGGCGACGAAGTCCACCGACTCATACGGACGCACGCGTGCCGCGTTTCACCGCCTCACGTGCCACGCCGCCCTCTCGCGGATTGCGCCCGCGCGGCGGCCGCCGATGCCTCACCGGCTCGTCCGCAGCGCGTTCACGATCACCGCGAGGTCGATCCCTTCCTGCAGCACCGCCCCTGCCACCGGTGGCAGCTTTCCGAACGCGGCGAACACCATCCCGATGGCGCTCAAACCGAGCCCCACCCAGATGCTCTCGCGCGCGATGCGCATCGTGCGACGGCCGATGCGAATGGCGTCCGCCACACGCGAGAGATCATCGGCGAGCAGGACGACGCCCGCCGCTTCCGCGACGATCCCGCCGCCGTGCGCGGTGAGCGCGACCCCCACCTGGGCTGTGCTCAACGCGGGCGCGTCGTTGGTGCCGTCACCGACCATCATCACGGTCTCGCCCTCCGCCATGAGCGCGCGCACGATGGCGACCTTGTCCTGCGGCAACAGATCGCCGTACACATCGGTGACGCCCAGACGATCGGCAACGGCGCGCACGTTGTCGGCATGGTCGCCCGAGACGATCACGGTGCGACGGACGCCGAGTTGTGCGAGCTGCGTGATGGAGCGGCCGAGCTCCGCGCGCGTCTGATCGGCGAACTCGATCGCGCCCTGGACGGCGCCGTCGACGGCGACGAAGGCACGCAGCCCCCCGACGGCGTGTGCGAGGGCGCTGACATCACCGTCCGCGTGATGTGTGTGCTCGCGCACGAACCCACGCGCGCCGACGGCCACCGTGTGACCGTCGACGTCGCCGGCGACGCCGCGCCCGGGACTCTCGCGCACCCAGCGCGGCTCGGGGATCTGCAGCTCCGCCGCGCGTGCGGCATCGACCACGGTGCGCGCCAGTTGATGGCTGGACCCCTGCTCCACGCCCGCGGCGAGACGGAGCACGTCGTTCTCGTCGAAGCCATCGCGGGCGACCACGCGGCTCACGGCCGGCCGCCCGATGGTGAGCGTCCCCGTCTTGTCGAACACCGCCGCCGTCACCTGGCCCAGCTGCTCGAGCGCGGTGCCGTTGCGAATGATGAGCTGCCGGCGCGCCGCGCGGTTGATACCGCCGAGGATGGCGACCGGCGTCGCGAGAATCAGCGGACATGGTGTCGCCACGACGAGCACGGCGAGCGCGCGCACCAGCTCGCCGGATGCCAGATACGCGATGAGGCAGACGACGAGCGTGACCGGCGTGAACCAGACGGCGTAGCGGTCCGCCAGACGCTGGAGCGGCGACTTGCTCGCCTGCGCCGAGCGCACGAGATCGACGATGCGCGCGTACTGACTCTCGCTGGCCAGCGCGCGCGCGCGCACGGTGAGCAGCCCTTCGCCGTTCAAACTCCCGCTCAGCAGCCGCGTCCCCGGCGACGCGGAGACGGGAATCGGCTCGCCGGTGATGCGCGAGACATCCACGTGCGAGCGGCCGCTCAGCACCTCGACATCGCACGGGATCATCTCGCCCGGGCGGATGAGCAGCTCGTCGCCGACCGCGATGTCCGCGACCGGGATGTCCTCCGTCTCGCCGTCCACGATGCGATGCGCGGTGCGCGGCGCCGCCGCCTCCAACTCGCGCACCGCGAACGATGCCCGCCCCTCGGCGTAGCGCTCGAGCGCTTCGCCGCCCGTCTGCATGATGACGACGATGAGCCCGGGGAGCGGGAGCACGAGCGCGACCGCGCCAATGATGGCGAGCGACGCGACCACGTCCGCGGCGAAGCGCCCCGCGACGATGCCGCGCGCGGTCCGCCAGACCACCGGCGCGCCGGTGACGATGAGCCCCGCCTCCCACACTCCCACGGTCCACGACGCGGTGACCGGCCACCGCAGCAGCGCCGCGCCCGCGATCAGAACGAGAACCGCGCCAATGCCGGGGAGTGCGGGGCGGAGCCAAGCCATCGCACCTACTCGACGATCAGCGCCGTCACCATTCCGAACATCCCCTGCTCCGACTCCGCGTGCTGAAGAATGTGGCAGTGGAACGCCCAGGTGCCCGGGTTGGTGCAGTTGACCATCACATCCCACCGCTCACCCGGCGCGACGTTCAGCGTGTCGCACCGCCAGGGCTGGGGCTGCGGCCATCCATCCTTGTCGATCACCGTCATGTGCATGCCGTGCAGGTGCATGGGGTGGATCATCATCCCTTCGTTCATGAAGCGGATGCGCACGCGCTGTCCACGCTTCGCGCGGATCGGCTCGGTGGCGGGGAAGCCCTTCCCGTTGAACGTGTATCCCTGGTAGCCATCGTTGAGAATGAGGACGTAGTCCACATCCGCGCGCTCGATGGCGCGGGGGCGCTTGGGTTCGACGATGAATGCGCCGAGCAGCCCCATCCCCACCTGCTTGGCCGAGTTGTGATGCGAGTGGTACATGTGCGAGCCCGCGTTGGGGACCGTGAACTCGTAGGTGTAGCTCGATCCCGGCTTCACCGGCGGCTGGGTGATGAACGTCACCCCATCCTGATCGTTGGGCACCTCGAGTCCGTGGAAGTGGATGGACGTGGACTCCTGCAGCTGGTTGTGCAGCACGATGCGGACCCGATCGCTCTCGCGTACGCGAATCTGCGGGCCGGGCACCTGGTCGTTGTACGCCCAGGCGTCCGCCATCTGGCCGGCCGTCACTTCCCATTTGATCGGTCGAGCAGTGAGCTCGAACACTTTGACGCCGCCCTCGATTCGCGGCGCGAGCAGCTGATTGCCCTTCCCCGCCGTCTTGGCCGGGAACGCTTTCATCTTCGCTTCGTGCATCCGGTCCATCGCGTCCGCGTTCGCCGTCGGCGATGGGGGTGGCGGTGCCGCTTCGCCTGCTTCGTGCGCCTCTCGATGCGAGGCACCGTGCTCCTTCTCCTGCAGCGGCGGGGTGCTCGATGCCGCGGCGCTGCAGGCCGCGAGCCCACCCATCGCCACGGCGGTGACGACGGCCTGGCGCAGGAAGATGCGACGCGACTCCTGAGCGGGGGCAGTCGTGTCCGGCGGCGTGATGGTCTGATGTGTATCGGACATGGCTCGTTGTGGTGAACGGTGTGGGTGAGGAGCGAAGTGCCCACAAGCTACCGTCACCTACGCGCGGCATCAGTCGGTGAAAACGTGATGCGGCGTAGTCGCATCGCCCAATCATCCGTCCGCCTTTCGCCCACCGCTTGTCGGGATTTCCCTGGGAGGTGTCCGGCTGCCTCAGGGGCGCGCCGACGTCCGGTCGGGGGAAGCGCCGGCGGCGCGACCAGATTGCCGCACAAAGAATCCGGCATCGTCCTACACCACCGCGTTTCAGCCGCTGCTACTCTCGTGCTCATCGAACGAAGCGTTGTCTGACTTCGAACGAGAAGCGCTGCTGTCTTCAACCCGAGCACCGAGGAGGAGCAATGCCCAGATCGCTAGTCGTCGCGATGACCGCGTGCGTGCTGGCCGTACCAGCCGGCGCGCAGACCAAGAGCCGCATCCCGCTGCGGCTGAGCACGCAGAGTGAGCTGTCGTTGGACGGCACGTCCACGATGCACGGGTTCACCTGCCGCACGTCGAACATTCATGCCGCGATCGAGGTGGACTCGACCTACACGCCGGCGAACCTGCAGACGCTGAAGGCGGGGCTCCGCCGTGCCGACATCACGATCCCGGTGAAGAGCCTCACCTGCGGCGAACGGAAGATGGACGACAACATGTACAAGACGCTCGAGGCGGATAAGTACCCCGACATCCAGTACACGCTCGTCGACACGCAGATCGTGCCGGGATCGCAGGCCGGTGACAGCATCGCGATCAAGGTGAACGGCCAGCTCACCATCGCCGGCCAGACGCATCCCGTCACGCTGGATGTCGAAGTCATTCGTGCGGTCGATGGCACCGCGACCGGCCGCGGCACGGTCAACATCCTCATGAGCGACTTCGGCATCAAGCCGCCGTCGTTCTTCTTCGGCCGGCTGAAGGTGGATGACCGCATCGCCATCCGGTTCGACCTCGGCGTGAGTGCGCCGACCGTCGTCGCGGTAGGTGCACCCTGAGTCGCGCATCGCGCGGGGGGGGCCATGCGTCGCCCGCCGTCGTGCTGCACCCGATCACGTAGACTGCCCAATTCACCAGCAGCACCATACAGAGGACATTCCATGTACACCCTACGTCGCTTCATCGTCGTCGCCATGATGGCCGTGCTCCTCCCTGCCGTGCTGCTGGCGCAGGCGAGCGATACGACCGCGACGACCGTTGCATCGACCCACACCGCGAACCGCGCGGCCGCTCCGGCGCGCACGACCACCGATTCCACTACACGCGCGACGCCCACCGACTCCACCGCACGCGCGACGCCGCGCGATGCGGAGCCGAAGACGGTCGTCCTCCCCGACGGCGAAGAGAAGTCCGTGCTGTCGCACTTCACCATCGTGCTCGACGCCGCGCAGATCTTCCAGAGCCTCTCGCAGAAGAACGATGCCGGCACGCTCCCCGCGCTCACGCCGGGCTTCCAGGCGGCCGCCGGGAACGCGCACGTCTACGCCACGATCGTCCCCGGGCTCGACATGTACGCGGAGTTCTATCTGTCGAGCAAGCATCACGAGGGCTTCCTGATGGATCGCGAAGGCTACCTGTTGATCGACAGCCTCCCCGAGTTCGCGAACATCTTCGGGATCAACCGCATCTTCCGCGTGATCGACGTGAAAGCCGGCCACTTCGAGGTCGACTACGGCAATCAGCATCTCACGCGCTCCGACAACGCGGAGGTGCAGCGAAATCCGCTCATCGGCAACTACGTGGTCGATCCGAACACCGTGGAAGCGGGGATGGAGGTCACGGCCCACCTGGGCGCGGTACGCGTGCTCGGCGGTATCGGGAACGGCGGCACCGTTGAGGACTTCCAGCCCGGGCACAAGCTCTCCATGCACGGCAAGGTGTGGATGGAGCCGAAGAGCAAGCTGTTCGACGTGGCGGCCTCGTACTACCATGTGAATCAATCGGCGAACCCCACGAGCGCGAACGGCGGATCGTTCACCGAGATGTTCTCCGGCAATCGGAGCGGGAGCCGCTACTCCGGCGTGCTGGGGCTCACCGACCCCGAGGCCGGCCAGCTGAAGATCGGCAAGGGGCAGAACCTCGAGGCGTGGCAGTTCGACGGCAGCACCAAGGCGGCGGGCTTCACGGTGAGCGGGCTGTTCGGCGTGGCGAACGACATGGACATCAACGGCTCCGACCCGGGTACGCCCGATGAGCGGTGGAACTACTACGGCGGCGAAGTGAAGTACGACGTCCTGCCGATCGCGTACCTCACCGGGCGGTACAGCGGAGCGAACACCGGGATGTACAAGGGCACCGCCGCGGATGCGCGCGTGGACCGGATCCAGGTCGGTCTCGGCTACTGGCTGGCGAGCCCGATCCTCATCAAGGCCGAGTACGTCACACAGCACTATCGTGGCTTCACGCAGGATTTCATCGGTGACCCGCGGTTCCACGGCCTGCTCCTCGAAGCGTCCGCATCGGTCGCGTTCTAGCGGTACCGGCCGTGCAGCTGCACGAATGCGAAGGTTGGGCCTGGGGAGGAGGAGACGCCGTGTCTCCTCCTCTTCGCACTTACAGGAGGGACAGATGCTGGAGCAGATCACACGATACGGGATCGGAACGACCGTCGCCCTCCCCTTCGACAAGGCGGAGGAGCGCGTGCGCCAGGCACTGGCGACCGAGGGGTTCGGCGTGCTGACGGAGATCCGGGTGGACGACACGCTGCGCAACAAGCTGGGGGTAAGCTTCCGCCCCTACGTGATCCTCGGCGCGTGCAACCCGCCGCTGGCGTATCAGGCGCTCACGGCCGAGCGCGACATCGGACTCCTGCTGCCGTGCAACGTGATCGTCTACGCGAGCGACACGCCGGGTGAGAGTATGGTGGCGGCGCTGGATCCGGTCGAGGCGCTGCGACTCACCGGCAACGATGCGATCGAGCCGCTCGCGCGCGATGTTCGCAAGCGGATCGAGCGCGTCCTGGCCGCTGTCGGCAGTACGACTCCCAGCTGACCCGCGGAGCGCGTGGCTGCACGAATGCATGGATGCACGCGCGCCGGCACGGGCGAACCGAAAAGGTCGCCCGTGCCGGCGCGCGTGTCGTTCTACTCGTCGAGCAGTCCCGCTTCGATGGCGAATCGCACATAGTCCACGCGATTGGCCAGCCCGGCCTTCTCGTGAATGCGCTGCCGGTAGGTATTCACCGTCTTCGCGCTGATGGCGAGCTGCTCACCGATCTCCGGCCCGCTGCGCCCCTCCGCCACGAGCCGCAGCACCATCCGTTCGCGATCGCTCAGCGTGTCGTAGATGGCGCGCGCCGATCGCACTGACGTCGTGGGGCTGTTAGCGCCCACGGCGAGGCGTCGGGCGACCGTCGGACGCACGTACGTATCACCGGCGGCAACGACGCGAATGGCATCGAGAAGCTCGCGCGACGAGGCGTCCTTGGCGAGGTAGCCGGAGGCACCCGCCTGCAGCAGCGGGAGCAGCCGCTCGCGCTCGTCGTGCATGGACAGGATGAGGACGCGCGGCGGCTGCGGCAGCGCGGCGAGTGCCCGGGTGGCCGCCTCGCCGTCGCCATCGGGCATGTCGAGATCCATGATCACGACGTCCGGCGTCAAGCGCGCGGCGATGTCCAGCGCCGCGCGCCCATTCGCCGCTTCGCCGATGACGTCGATATCCCGTGCGCCGCCGAGCATCGCCTTGATCCCCGTGCGTACCACCGCGTAGTCGTCCACCAGCAGAACGCGGATGGTCTCCATGCTGGCCGCCACGCCACGATGCGCGTACGTATGCGCGGCGAGTGCGGCGCCTACATCGGCCACCGTGCGGAAACGCGAGAGTGTCGGATCGGGCTCATGCATGATGCCGTTCCCCCGCGTTCTCGTACTCGGGCTCGTCGATGATCGCGTCCTCGGGCTCCTTCACGACGAGGATCGGACATGGCGCATGGCGCAGCACGTGCGCGGCCACGCTCCCGAGCAGGACGCGCTTGAGCCCCTTGAGGCCGCGACTCCCCATGACGATGAGATCGACATCCGTGCGCTGCGCGACCGCGACGATCTGCGCCCCCGGATCGCCGAAGATGACATCAGAGTCGATTGGCTCCCGCTCGCCATTGTCCTGCACCACCCGCGCGATCCAGCGTTGCGCATCGTCGTGCAGCTCGGAGCGCAACGAGTCCACTTCGGGTCCGACGTCGATCGTCCCGACGGCGGCCACCGAGAGCGCGCTGCTGAACACCGCGGGCCCGATGACGTAGACCGCCGTCGCGTCCGCACTGAAGCGCTGCGCCAGGAAGTGCGCCCACTGCACCACCCACGGCGTCACGCTCGAGTCATCCACCGGGACCAGCAGCCGATGCGGCGCCCCCTCGTGCAGATGCGACGTGAGGAGCACGGGAGCGGACGCCGTCCGCACGAGCTGCTCGGCCGTGCTGCCGAGGCGTTCTCCCCAACCGCCCGTGCGCTCGCCGTGCGGTCCGACGACGATGAGATCCGCGCCGTACTCATCGCACACCTGGACGATCTGCTCGGCCGGCGTCCCCGCGCGGATCTCCGGCCACACGAGCTTCGCGCCCAGCGAGGACGCGAGCTCGCGCAGCCGCTGCTCGGCGCCGAGGCGCGCCGTGTCGATCAGCGTCTCGGGCGGCGGCATGCGCGCGCGCAGAAAGTGCGGGACATCGGGAACGACGATCGCGTGCACCAGCACGAGCTCGGCCTCGGGCGCGAGGTAGCGCGCGGTCCACGCCGCCGCCTCGATGGCGCTCGCGCTGAAGTCCATCCCGATCACGATGCGCTTGAGCTGCATGGGCTCCTCCAATCCCGCCCGGCTCGTCGTGCGTCCACGCGCACGACCGCGGGTGAGCGTTCCTGCAATCTCGCCCGGCGGTGCCGCCGCACAATCAGGGAGAGTGCGCGCGGCGCGTCGGCGATTCCCTCACCCGTCCCTCACCCGCCGTGCGGAAGGCGGAGGCCTCAGGACGTCAACAGGCCCAGCCGCAACGCGAGCTTCACGTAATCCGCGCGGTGCACCAGCCCGAGCTTCTCGTTGATGCGCTGCTTGTACGTGTCCACGGTCTTGGGGCTGATGTAGAGCTTCGCGCCGATCTCCGGCGCGGTGTACCCCTGCGCGACCATCTTCAACACGTCCTGCTCGCGCTCGGTGAGCTTCTCGAAGCGCGCGCGCTCTTCCGCGTGTGGATCCTTCTGCGTGAGCCCGCGCGCGAGCACCCGTGCGGCGGCCGCCTGCACGTACACTTCCCCGCGGGAGACGGTGCGCACCGCGTCCACCAGATCCCGGTCGGCCGCGCTCTTCACGATGTAGCCCGCCGCTCCCGCCTGCAGCACCTCCACGAGGTACTCTTCCTCCGCGTGCATCGTGAGCACGAGCACGCGCGTGTCGAGGCCGTCGTCGACGATCGTCTTCGTCGCGGTCATGCCGTCCATGTCGGCCATGGTGAGATCCATGATCACGACATCGGGCTTGAGCCGCTGAACGAGTGCCACGGCCTCGCGTCCATTCGACGCTTCGCCCACGACATCGATGTCGCGCGCGGTACTGAGGACGGCCTTGAGTCCCGTGCGGACGACCGCATGGTCATCGGCCAGGACAACCCGAATCTGATCTCCGCTCACGGATTCCTCGGTGGTGAAACCGGCACCGCGGCGACCACCCGTGTCCCGCGACCCGGTGTACTGGAAATTTCGAACCATCCCTCCGCGAGCGCCACCCGTTCCCGCATGGAGAAGATCCCCACGGCCGGTGCCCCTGCTTCTGCCGCCGCCACATCGAATCCCGCGCCGTCGTCCTCCACTTCGAGCGTCAGCGTCCCGCCGTTCACCATCACGGTGAGGCGGATGTGCGATGCCTCCGCGTGGAGGCAGGCGTTCTCGAGCGCTTCCTCCGCCACCCGGTAGAGCACGGCCGCCGCCTCGGGCGTGGCGCGGTTCGCGGCCGGATCGACCGTCGCATCGATGGGCGAGTGGCAGCGCGCGTGCGTGTCGCGCACGAGCTGCGACAACGCCGCCGAGAGCCCGAGCTCGTCGAGCATCTGCGGATAGACGCTCTGCGACAGGGCGCGCAGCTCTTCCATCGTCGTACCCGTCATCGCGCGAATGGCGAGCAGGCGGTCGCGCAGCGCCGCATCGGGCACATCGCGCGCGGCGGCGCCGAGCTGGAGGAGCTGCGCCGCGATCCCCTGCGCGATCGAGTCGTGCAGTTCCCGCGCGACGCGGGCCTGCTCCTGGTCGTGCGCGCGGATCACCTCGGACGCGAGCCGGCGCATCCGCGCGCGGTCGGCCACGAGTCCATCGAGGAGCAGGTTGATGCTCCGCCCGAGTCGCGCGATGTCGCGGTCGGCCAGCACCGACGGCGCCGCCCGCGCCTCGAGATCGCCATCGAGCACGCGATTGGCCAGCGTCTCCAGATCGGCCACGGGGCGCAGCGCGATCGACACGAGCACCAGGTTGACCACGAGCATCGCGAACAATCCGACGAAGAGCACCGCCACCATCTCGCGGTTGGAGACCCCGGTGATGTGCAGGGCGATGATGAGCCCCGCCATCACGAGCACGACCAGCAGCGCGGCGCCCGCAAGCTTGCCGAGCAGCGGCACGCCGAGGAGCGCGCGCAGCCAGCGCGGCAGCCGATCGAGCGCCGGCCGCCCGCGGCCGCGCGCGTGCTCGAGCTGCGGCGCGAGCGCGGCCAGCGGTTGCCGCGTCGTCGAGCGGTGCGGTTCGGCGGCGGGCGGTTCCGCGGGCATCGCGAGTGCCGGGGTGGCGGTGGTCGGACTGCGCAGCATGAGGAGGAAGCTACCAGTCGCCAGGGTGGGCCCGCAGTCAGGACGCCCCCGCGACGTCGCTGGAAAATGCCCCACGGCGTGTCAGGGATTCACTGACGTCGTGCGACGAGAGGCGGGAAGCAAAGTTCCGGGAATTCCGCACACGCGGTGCGGTACTTCACCGGCACCGCGCCGCCCGTCGATCGACGATCATGCCGGCGATTCGAGATCCGCTCGAGTCGACACGATCACGTGCGAGGATGACGATGACAGCTTCACGATGGTTTGCCGCTTCCGTATTGGGAGCTGCAGTAGTGATGGCGGCGTGCGGCGGGACGCGCGGCGCGGCCGACAATGACGACGCGAGACAGGAAGCCGCGGCCGCGACCGGCGCACCGCGGGTGGCCGATCACGCGAGCGACGTGCCGGCGCCGACCGGCAAGGTGATCGTCATCAATCTCGTCTCCGATGAGAAGGGGAATCGATTCGAGCCGTCGCGCGTGGAGGCGCACCGCGGCGACGTGCTGCGCTTCACGCTCACGAGCGGCGTGCACAACATCGACTTCACGCCCGACTCCAACCCCGGCAAGACCGGGCTGCCCGCCGCGAGCGACATGCTGCAGCTCCCCGGGCAGACGCTCGACGTTCCGGTGAACTTCGCGCCCGGCAAGTACCACTTCCAATGCGACCCCCACGCGCCGCTCGGGATGACCGGGCAGCTCGAGGTCGAGAAACATGAGTGACCGAGCGCTTTCCAACGGTTGTCATCTCGAACATCGCGAGGGATCTCCTCACCCGCTCGAGATTCCTCGCTGCGCTCGGCATGACAACGTCATCGCAGCACCCGCCAGAACGCATCGCCGTACCACGTTCATTCGGAGGATGTCCATGTCTCGCGCTGCATTCCCCGTACTCGCCGGCGCGCTCGCACTCGCGGGCGCACTCACCGCGTGCGGCGGGAAGACACCCGCTGTTCCCGGGGCGCACCCGATGACCACGGGCGACGTGCAGAAGGCCGCGCTCGCGACGTACGTCAAGCCCGGCGACCTCGATACGTACTACCTGTTCTACTCCGGCGGCCACTCCGGGCAAGTGTTCGTCGCCGGCGTGCCGTCCATGCGGCACATCGCCACCATCCCCGTGTTCACGCCGTACCCGGGCACCGGCTATGGCTTCGACGAAGCCACGAAGAAGATGCTCGGCAGCTACACCTGGGGCGACGTGCACCACCCGGCGCTCTCCAAGACGAACGGCGACTACGACGGCCGATGGCTGTTCGTGAACGACAACGCCAACAACCGCATCGCGCGCATCGATCTGCGCGACTTCAAGACGAAGGAGATCCTGGGACCCATCCCGAACACGATGGGGAATCACGGCTCCTCGATGCTCACCAACAACACCGAGTACGCGCTCGTCGCCACGCGCTTCTCGACCCCGCTCCCCATGGACAAGTACGTGCCGCTCGACGCGTACGCGACGAAGTACCACGGCGCGGTGACGGGGATCCGAATCGACTCCGCCACCGGGCACATGTCCGTGGGGTGGCAGATCATCACGCCGCCCTTCGACTGGGATCTCGGGGCCACGGGCAAGGGTCCGTCCGATGGATGGGCGTTCTGGACGTCGTACAACTCCGAGCGCGCCACGGGCAAGCTGGAGATGACGGCCTCGCAACGCGACCGCGACTACATCGCCGTCGTGAACTGGAAGGCCGCGGCAGCGGCGGCCGCGCGCCCCGGCGCGACGATCACGATGAGCGGCGTGAAGATGATCGACCCCGCGAAGGCGCCCGGCGTGATGTACCTCCTCCCGTGCGGCAAGAGCCCGCACGGTGTGGATGTGGATCCGAGCGGCCAATGGGTCATCTGCTCCGGCAAGCTGCAGCCCACGACGACCGTCTTCGAGTTCAAGAAGATCCAGGACGCGATCGCCGCGAAGGCGTTCACCGGCAATGAAGATGGGATTCCGGTCATCGACTACAGCAAGGCGGTCATCATGGAGGTACCCGTCGGGCTCGGACCGCTGCACACGCAGTTCGATGGCAAGGGGTACGCGTACACCTCGCTCTTCGTCGAGAGCGCGATCGCGAAGTGGAAGCTGCCGCCCTACGCCCCGGGCACCGATCCCAAGTCGCTCGTCGTCGACAAGATCCCGGTCGAGTTCAACATCGGCCACCTCGTGACGGCGGAAGGCGACACGCGCCACCCGCGCGGCGACTGGATGGTCGCGCTGAACAAGCTGTCGCGCGGCCGGCACCTGAACGTCGGCCCATCCATCCCCGAGAGCTCGCAGCTGATCGACATCAGCGGCCAGACGATGGTGAAGGACTACGATGCGTTCACGGAGCCCGAGCCGCACTTCGCGCAGCTGGTGCGCCGCGAGGTGATCCACCCGATCGAGTTCTACCCGAAGGCCGAGAACCACGACCCGAACGCGGTGTGGTCGCCCGCCGAATCGCGCGTCACCCGCGATGCGGCGCACAAGACGGTGGATGCCCGCGTCTACGCCATCCGCAGCTTCTTCGCGCCCAACCGCATTCAAGTGCAGCAGGGCGACACGGTGGTCGTGCACGTGACGAACGCCGAGCAGCAGCGCGATGAGATCCACGGCTTCGGCGTGGTGAGCTACAACGAGAACATCGTGATCGATCCCGGCGAGACGAAGACCATCAAGTTCGTGGCCGATCACGAGGGCGTCTTCCCGTACTACTGCACCAACTTCTGCTCGGCGCTGCATCAGGAGATGCAGGGCTACTTCGAGGTGGTGCCGCGCGGCCAGACGCTGGCGTTGTACCGGAACAACGAAGGACTCATGCGCACCGATGCGCCCGCGAAGGCGCCGACGGTGGGCATGGACGGACTCGAGCGGGGACATGACCATGGCAACGATCATCGCTGAGTCGGGGGACGTGTTCCGCGAACGCGGACGCACCGTCACCGCGGATGCGACGGGACGCGTGCAGCACGACGCGTCCCGCTCCACCGATGGGCTCCAGTCGGCGCTCCTCATCATGGCGGCGTGTCTCGCTGCCGCCGCGGTCCTGCTGCCGCTCTGGGGGATGACGCTCGTGAGCACGCAGTATCCGGACGGGCTGCGCATGATCGTCTACCCCACGCACATCCGCGGCGACATCGCGGAGCTCAACCTCCTCAATCACTACATCGGGATGGCGGCGATCAGCGACAACTTCTTCGTCGAGTTGAAGATGCTGCCGCTGCTGCTGGGGCTCGCGGCCGCCGCGAGCCTCGGCGCGGCCTTCGTGCGCGCGCGGTGGGTACGCATCGCGCC
>DASVCF010000057.1:0-6612 GCA_036381735.1 Gemmatimonadaceae bacterium
GGCGACGGTGTATGGTGGGTGGGCGGGGGAGGAGGGCACGGGGGGGAATCTACTGCGGGAGGCGGGATGCGGGATGCGGGATGCGGGATGCGGTGCGCGGGATGCGGTGCGCGCGAGGCGAAGCGACCGTCGTGTCATCCCGAGCGCAAGCGAGGGATCTCCTCGCCGGCCCGAGATTCCTCGCTGCGCTCGGGATGACAACTGTGCCCGTTCCCGCATCCCGCCTCCCGCCTCCCGAGCCCCGCGTCACGTTGCTCCCCCATTTCACGATGGCTACATTGCCTCCACTATGACGTCTCAGGCCAAAGCCATCCTTTGGGTCGATGATGAGGCCGACTTGCTCGAGTCGCACCGCATTTTTCTGCGCGAGCAAGGGTTCGAGGTGGATGCGGCGACGAACGCGGACGACGCGGTCGAGATGCTGCGCCGGAGACCGTACGGACTCGTCCTGCTCGACGAGCAGATGCCCGGCAAGCGCGGGCTCGAGGCGTTCCGCGAGATCCGCGAGCTCGATGCGCACCTGCCGATCGTCATGGTCACCAAGAGCGAGGAGGACGCGACGCTCCACGAAGCGATCGGCGTCGACATCCGCGACTACCTGGTGAAGCCGATCAATCCGCGCCAGGTGCTCACCGTCATCACGCGCATCCTCGAGGGACCCAGGATCCGGCAGCAGGCGATCGCGCGCTCCTTCGTCGAGCGGTTCCGTGCCTTCGAGCTGGAGCGCGAGCGCACGCTGGGCTGGCGCGAGTGGGTGGCGCGCTACTCCGAGGTCGTGGACTGGGACATCCAGCTCACGCGCGCCGGCGAGGAGAGCCTGTACGACGCGCTCCAGGCGCTCTACCCCGACCTGCGCCGCGAATTCGCGAACTTCATGCGGCGGGCGTACCCGGCGTGGCTGCGCGATCTCGAGGGGGATCGGCCGCCGCTCTCCATCGACATCGTCGCCGAGTTTCTGCTCCCGCTGCTCGATCGCGAGCGCGCGGCGGTGTTCGTGGTCATCGACTGTCTGCGGCTCGATCAGTGGCGCGTGCTGCAGCCGCTGCTCGCGCCCTTCGTGGACGTCGAGACGACGCACTACTTCTCGATCCTCCCCACCGCCACGCCGTACTCGCGCAACGCGCTCTTCAGCGGGCTCTTCCCGGGCGAGATCGCCGCGCGCTTCCCCGACTGGTGGGGCGAGCGGGAGGACGAATCGCTCAACGCGCACGAGCGCGAGTTGCTCGAGGCGCAGTTCCGCGAGCTGCACCGCGGCATTCCCGTGCGCTACGAGAAGATCTCGACCGCGGCGGACTCGGACGAGCTCGAGCGCCGGGTGTCGAGCGCGATCGGCCACGAAGGCGTGAGCGCCTTCGTCTTCAACTTCGTCGATCTGCTCACGCACGGGCGCAGCGAGTCCGCCATCCTCTATGAAGTGGCGCGCGACGAGATCGCGCTCCGCCAGATCACCCGGCAGTGGTTCGAGCGCTCCGTGCTGTTCACGCTCCTCAAGGACGCGGCGCGGCGCGGCATCCCCGTGCTCGTCACGAGCGATCACGGCTCCATCCACTGTCAGACGCCGGCCACCGTGTTCGCCAAGCGCGACGCGACGGCCAATCTCCGCTACAAGTTCGGCGAGGACCTGCGCGCCGAACGGCCGGAGCAGGCGTTGCTCTTCCCCGATGCGGATGCGCTGCGGCTTCCGCGCCGAGGGCTCGGCGCGAACACGCTGCTCGCCGCCGGCGATTCCTTTTTCGTCTATCCAACCAAGTTGCGCGAGTACCAGACCCGCTATCGCGGCTCGTTCCTGCATGGCGGCGTCACCCCCGAGGAAGTCATCCTCCCCGTCGCGCTCCTCACCCCGCGGTAAGTGCGCTTCTACAGCAGACTGCTTCGTTTTCTCCGTCCCCATGCGTGGCGGATGACTGGCGCGATCGGCAGCAGCTTCATCGCCGCCGCGCTCGACGGCTATTCGTTCGCGCTGCTCATCCCGTTTCTGAACGCGCTGTTCGGCATGAGCCCGATCCCCGGCACACAGGGGTGGGTGAACCGCTTCCTGCAGTGGACGATCGGCGCGCTGCTCGACCCCGCCAATCCGATGCGTTCGCTGCGCAACGTGATCGTCATCATCCTGCTGACGGTGGCGGTGAAGAACCTCTTCGTGTGGACGGCGGGCACGTGGGGGGCCGAGCTGCAGGAGTACGTGACGCGCGATCTGCGCGACGCGGTGTACCGCCATCTGCAGCGTTTGCCCATCGGCTACTTCACGCGTACCCGGACGGGGCAGCTCCTGTCGCGCGTCCTGAGCGACACCGAGCAGACGCGACAGCTCATCACGCAGCTGGTGACGCAGGCGCTGCGGTCGGGCGCGCTGGTCATCACCTACGTGGCGTTCCTGCTCGGGATCTCGTGGCGCCTCACGCTCATCGCCCTGGTCGTCGCGCCGCTGCTGACGCTCGCGCTGCAACCGCTCCTCCGGCGCCTGCGCAAAGGGTACCGGACGCTGCGCAACGATCACGGCGAGATGACGAGCGTGCTCCAGGAGAGCGTCAGCGGGATCCGCCTGGTCAAGTCGTACGGCGCGGAGCCGTACGAGGAGGCGCGCTTCATCGGCGCGAGCCACACGTACTCGGACGGGCTGGTGCGCATGGCGCGCGTCGCGCTCATCGGACAGCCCATCACCGAGACGTTGGGGACGGGGATCACCGTGCTCCTGCTCTGGTTCGGCGCGCGATTCGTGCTCGTGGACCACTCGCTGGAGGCGTCGCAGTTCCTCGCCTTCCTCACGCTCGTCATGCGCCTGCTCCAGCCGCTCAAGCAGCTCTCGCAGCTTCCCGCGGTGGCGCAGAACGCGTTCGCCTCGGCCGAGCGCCTCTTCGACGTGCTCGACACGCCGACCGAGCGCGCGCTCGATCGCGGGACGCGCGTGGTCACGGAGTTCCGCGAGTCGGTCGTGTTCGAGGACGTGTCCTTCGCGTACGAGGACGAGCCCGTCCTCTCGCACGTGAGTCTCACCGCGCGCGCGGGCGACGTCGTCGCGCTCGTCGGCGCCAGCGGGGCGGGGAAGTCGACGCTCGTCGATCTCATTCCGCGCTTCTACGAGCCGACCGAGGGGCGCATCCTGCTCGACGGCGTGGACACGCGCGACATCACGCTCCCTTCGCTCCGCGCGCTCATGGGGATCGTGAGCCAGGAGACGGTGATCTTCAACGACACCGTGCGCAACAACATCGCCTACGGCAATCCCGAGCGGTTCACCGACGCGCAGATCGAGGCGGCCGCGCGCGCCGCGAATGCACACGCGTTCATCTCGGCGCTCCCGAACGGGTACGACACGGCGCTCGGCGAGCGCGGCGCACGGCTCTCGGGCGGCGAGCGGCAGCGCATCGCCATCGCGCGCGCCCTGCTCGTCGATCCGCCGATCCTCATTCTCGATGAGGCGACCTCGGCGCTCGACACGGAGAGCGAGCGACTCGTGCAGGAGGCCATCGACCGCCTGCTCGAGGGGCGCACCGTGTTCGTGATCGCGCACCGGCTCTCGACCATCACCAACGCCAGCGAGATCCTCGTCCTCGATCGCGGGCGCGTGGTCGAGCGCGGCACGCATCGCGAGCTCCTCGCCCGGCGCGGCGCGTACTTCCGGCTGCACGCGATGCAGTTCCGCGATCAGGAACCCGCAGCGCTCGTCTGACGTGCACATTCTGTTCTATATCGAGGCCCGCGAGTGGACGGGGAGCGCGCGCGCCTTCGTCGCGGCGGCGCGCGGGCTCGAGGCGCGCGGACATCAGGTGGTGATCGCCTGCGACCCGGAGAGCGCCGTGGCGGAGCAGACGCGGGCCGGCACGTGTGAGCTCATCGCGGTGCGCCCCGAGCGCTCGCTCATGGGCGCGGCGCTCCGTGTGCGCGCGATGCTCGCGCGCTACGCCATCGACGTAGTGTTCGTCCCGGGCGATCGCGAGCAGGTGATCGCTGCCACCGGTGCGTGGCTCGCGGATCGCGCCGCGGTGGTGCGCCGGCTCCCAATGGGTGCGCCCTTCGCGCTCTCGCGCCGAGGGCGGTTCGCGCTCCGGCTCGCGGCCACCGGCTTCGCGTTCAGCTCCGAGGATGACGCGCGCACCGCGCCGCGGCTCGCGCACGCACGCTTCGATCCCGCCGTCGTTCCGCTCGGTGTCGATGTGCAACGCTACGACGCCGAGCGCGCGGCGGCGCGCGCGGATGCGGGCGTGGACCAGGACGCGGATCTCATCGTGTGTGTAGGCGATGCGGACAGCCGCGTCCGGATCGGCACGGTGCTGCGCGTGGTGGCGATGCTCGCCCCGCGGCACCCGCGCCTGCGTCTCGCCATTCTCGGGCGCGGCACGGACACGCAGGACCTGCGCGTGCACGCGGCAGCGCTCCGCATCTCCCGCCTCGTGCGCTTTCTCGACGCAGGCGACGACGCGACGCCGCTGCTCTGCGCGGCCGACCTCGGCTGGATCGTCGCCGATGGCGACGACGGCGCCTTCGCGGCGCTGGATCTGCTCGCATCCAGAGTCCCCGTGCTCGCTGAGCGCGGCACGATCGCGCGGCACTTCGTCCCCGATGGCATCGCGGGGCTGCTCCTGCCGCCCGCCGATGCGCCGAACGCCGCGGCGGCGGTGGCGCGCCTGCTCACCCTCCACGATGAGCGCGTCGCCATGGGGAACGCGGGGCACGCGCGCGTCGCGCGCGACTTCTCCGAAGTCGCGATGGTCGAGGCGTTCGAGCGCGTCGCCTTGGCGGCGGGGAGTCGCGCGTAGTGGAGACGACCACCGAGCGCGTGAGCATCCATCGGCCGCCGCGGCTCGCGCATCGCGCGCAGTACTGGGCGCTGCGCGGCATCATCCGCGGGCTCGGCGCCCTGAACTGGACGCGGGCGACGGACGCCGGGGCGCGGCTCGGTGCGCTCGGTTATCGCCCGCTCGGCATCCGACGTCGTGTGGTCGAGCGGCAGGTCGCCGCGGCGTTCCCCGAGCTCACGCACGAGGATGTGATGCGCCTCTCGCGCGCCTCGTTCGAGCATCTCGGACGCGTGGCGGTCGAAGCCGCGCTCCTTCCCAAGATCGGCAAGCGCGGCGTGCTCGACCTGGTCGAGCGCGTGGCTGGGTGGGAGATCATGGAGCGCGCGCTGGCCATGGATCGCGGCGTGATCGCCGTGACCGGACACGTCGGCAACTGGGAGCTGGGCGGCGCGTATCTCGCCGCGCGCGGCGTGCCGATCGATGTCGTGGTGCGCCGGATGGGGAATCCGCTGTTCGATGCGTACCTCAACGGCACGCGCCTCCGCCTCGGGATGACGGTGGTGTACGAGAACGAAGCCGTGCGCCGCACCACGCGCGCGCTGCGCGTGGGACGCGCCGTCGCACTGCTCGCCGACCAGGGGCTCCTGCATCTCGCGTCCACGTACGTCCCGTTCTTTGGCCGCCCCGCGAAGACGCCGCGAGGGCCGGCGGTGTTCGCGCTTCGATGGAACGTGCCCATGGTGTTCGGCGCCGCATTGCGGCAGCCGGACGGCCGCTTTCACGTGCGGTTCGAGGAGATCGCCGTGGAGGACACGGGCGACCGTGAGCGTGATGTGGACCGCATGGTAGCGCGCTATACCGAGCTGCTCGAGCAGTGCGTGCGTCGCCACCCGGAGCAGTACTTCTGGCAGCATCGTCGGTGGAAGCGACAGCCGGCCGACACGCCGCCGGAGCTGCGGGACCCGGCCGCGGCATGAGAACCTTCGCGCGCCTGCGTCGCGATCCGCGCGCGCTCATCGGGATGACCGTCGTCGTGCTCCTCGCGGTCGCGGCGCTCCTGGCGCCGTTCCTCGCGCGCCACGATCCCACGCGCATCGACCTCGTACATCAGCTGGAGCCGCCATCGCTCGCGCACTGGATGGGGACGGACTTCCAGGGGCGCGATGTGTGGGCCCGGCTCGTCTACGGCGCGCGCATCTCGCTCCTCGTCGGCATTGTCTCGCAGAGCATCGCGCTCGCCATCGGCGTCACGCTCGGACTCGTCTCGGGATTCTACGGCAAGTGGGTGGACGAGCTGGTCATGCGCCTCGCCGACATCACGCTCGCGTTTCCGACGCTGCTCCTGCTCATCGCGATGGTGGCCGCGCTCACGCCATCGCTCGGCGTCGTGTTCGTCACGATCGGCGTCGTGGGGTGGGCGGGGATGGCGCGCCTCGTGCGCGGCCAGGTGCTCGTCGTCCGCCAGACCGAGTACGTGCAGGCCGCGCGTGCACTGGGCGCGCGCGATCGCCGCATTCTCATTCAGCACCTGCTTCCCAACGTGATCGCTCCCGTGGTCATCGCCGCGACGCTCGGCATGGCCGGCGCGATCATGGCCGAGGCCGCCCTCTCGTTTCTCGGACTCGGCGTGCAGCCCCCAACGCCGAGCTGGGGCTCGATGATCGCCGACGCGCGCGACCTCACGCAGCTCCGCACTGCGCCGTGGACGTCCGTGTTCCCGGGCCTCGCGATCGGCGCGGCGGTGCTCGGGTTCAACTTGTTGGGGGATGCGTTGAATGACGCGTTGAATCCGCGGGGCTCGGGGCTTGGGACTCGGGACTCGGCAACCGCCGGCGGTCATTCCGAGCGCAGCAAGGATTCTCGGACGCGTGTC
>DASVCF010000058.1:0-4537 GCA_036381735.1 Gemmatimonadaceae bacterium
CGCGGAATGCCTGGAACGCCGACGACTCCTCCCAGATCCACTCGAGCGGATGCTCGCGCACGGTGTCGAAGTCCAGCGTCGTGATCTGCGAGGCGGCGTGACACGGCATCGCGGTGCCGTCCGGTCCGACGACGATATACAGGTTCCCCCAGCCGCCGTAGCACGGCTTCGGGTAGTCGCCGTAGTAGTCGGGGAGCACGTAGATGATCTGCATGCGTCCGCGGTACTTCTCCACCGCGCGGTCCACGATCTCGGCGGACGCCTCGATCTGGGCGCGCGTCGGCAGGAGCGCATCGCGGTTCACGAGTGCCCAGCCATAGTACTGCGTGTTGGCGAGCTCCAGGCGATCGGCGCCGAGCGCGGCGGCCATGTCGATGATCGCTTCCAGTCGATCGAGGTTCGCGCGATGCAGGACGACGTTCACCGTGAACGCGACCCCGAGCTCCTTCACCAGCTTCGCGGCCGTGTGCTTCGCGTCCCACGACCGCGTGCCCGCGATCCGCTCCGCGCTCTCCCGCTCGGCGTCCTGGAACGAGATCTGGATGTGGTCGATGCCGGCCTCCGTGAGTCGTTCCGCGCGCTCCCGCGTGAGGCCGAGGGCGGAGGTCACGAGCGTCGAGTAGAGACCGAGACACCGCGCGTGCGCGACGAGTGCCTCGAGGTCGCGCCGCACGAGCGGCTCGCCGCCCGACAGACCGAGCTGCAGCACGCCGAGCGCTTTCGCTTCGGTAAAGACGCGCATCCACTCCTCCGTGGAGAGCTCGCTGGACGAGCGCGTGAGCTCGATCGGGTTGGAGCAGTAGGGGCAGTGCAGCGGACAGCGATGCGTGAGCTCCGCGAGGAGGGTCGTGGGTCTACGTTGTGGCATCGCGAACGACCTCCCGTTCCACGAGCTGCGATAGATAGTCGCGCACATCCTGCGCGACGTCCGCGTTGTACTTGGCGCCGAGCTCCGCTGCGATGTCGCTGATGGTGCGCGTGCCGTCGCACAGATCGAGGATCTCGGCCGCCGTGTCGTTGAGGAGAATCGCGCCCTCCGGGTACAGCAGTACGCGCCGTTGCCGCACGGGATCGAAGTCGATCCGGGCGAGGCGCCAGAGCGCGGGGCGGAAGGTGGACTCGAGCATCATCACGCACCGTCCTCGCGATACGCATTGTGGATCGTGTCGATCATCACCCAGAGCACATCGAGCTTGAAGGCGAGCGCCTCGAACGCTCGGCGCTGCGTTTCGACCGTGGTGCACTGCGTCTTCACGATCTCGAGGCCGTGCATCACGTCGCGTGGCGCCTGCACGAGGCGACTCTGGAAGTACGCGTACGCCTCGGGGCGAATCCACGGATAGTGCGCGGGGAACGACGCGAGCCGCCGCCGCATGATGTCGGGCGCGAACAGCTCGGTGAGCGACGAGGCGCACGCGTCCACCCACGGCTTCGTCTTGCAGAAGGTGACGTACGCTTCGGTGGCGAAGCGCACGCCGGGGAGCACGTGCCGCTCGTCCTCCATCTCCTCGCGCGGCACTCCCATCGCGATGCCGAGCTGGATCCACTTCTCGATACCGCCCTCGCCCGCGGTGGTTCCGTCGTGATCGACGATGCGCTGAATCCATCGTCTGCGCACGGCGGGGTCGGGACAGTTGGAGAGGATCGCCGCGTCCTTGCGCGGGATCGCGCGTTGGTAGCACAACCGGTTCGACACCCACCCCTGCAACTGTCGCTGCGTGAGCTGCCCTTCGTGCATGCGCACGTGGAAGGGGTGCTCCACGTAGTACGAGCTGTGAAACGCGCGCAGCGCGTGCTCGAGCGCATCGGGCGAGAGCGGCCGTTCGAGCGCCGGGATCGGCGGCGCAGGCGGAGCGGCGGCGGGGCGGGCGAGGATGGCGGACATCGTAACGGTGTTTGAGTGGTGTGTTATGAGTCATGGGTTGTGGGTTGTGGGTGGTCGTGAGTGTGACCGTCGAGGACTCCCACGGCTCATGACTCACAACCCATGACCCACGACCCAGAGCTCATACCTCGAACCTCATCCCATCGCTCCCCACCTTCACCCCCGCTCCTTCCACTATGGCGCGCTGCGGCGAGTCGTCGATGAGCATCGGGTTCGTGTTGTTGATGTGCGTGTACACCTTCTCGCGGCAGGGGAGCTCGGCGAGGCGCGTGAGGGTGCCGTCGGCGCCGGAGATGGGGACGTGACCCATCGCGCGCGCGGTGCGGTCGCTCAACCCCAGCCCCGTCATCTCGTCGTCCGTGAAGAAGGTGCCGTCGAACAGCACGACATCGGTGCGCGCGAGACGATCGAGCAGCGCGTCGTCGAGCGCGCCGCAGCCGGGGACGAAGGCGCACGAGCCGCCGGTCGCCCCGTCGCGGATGGTGAGTCCGACGGTGTGCCCCGGACGCTCGCGTTGCGCGAAGCGCGGGGCATCGCCCGGGACGGCGAACGGCTCGACCACGAGTCCCGTCGCGCGTCCATCGCGCGCGCGCAGCTCGATGCATCCGTCGAGCGGGAGCTCGCGCACCGTGATGTCGGCGAAGGCGCGGGTCACCGGGAGCAGGCGCGAGTCGCACTCGAGCGTCTCGTGCACGGCGCGCGTGGCGTAGAGGTCGAGTGCGCGCGCCTCGCGGAGCAGCGCGAGTCCCAGTGTGTGATCGAGCTCGGCGTCCGTCGTGATCACGCCATCGACGGGGACGTAACGCATCGCGTCGGGTGGCGCACCCGGGAGACGCGCGAGCTGCTCGCGCACATCGGGTGACGCGTTGCACAGGAACCAGTGCGTCCCGTCGGCGCTGATGGCGAGCGAGGACTGCGTTCGGGGTCGGGCGCGCGCGGGCTCAGCGCGTGCGACGCGACAGGTGGGACACCAGCAATTCCACTGGGGGAACCCGCCTCCCGCCGCACTCCCGAGGAGGATCAGGTGCATGGAAAAGCAGAAGGGGCCCGGTTGTCCGGGCCCCCCTAGTGCTCAACGCCGGGCGACGTAGGCGGTCACTTCCATCGTGACCTCGACCACTTCGAATTCAGGCTTCGTCCACCGCATACCGTACCTCTCGAAGAAAGGGGTCCAACCACCGGTGACGAGCACCGGCCGTGAGAGAAGTTGCGTCGGTGGGGGTCGGCGAGTATGGCCCGTCGTGCCTCCACATCATGTATGCGTCGCAATTCGCGCCCCCGCAAGGGGAACGCGGCCACGACCGCGAGGCGACGTGGCTGCAAGAAGGGCGCCGTAAGGAGGGCGCTGATCGGGAATTTCCGCGAGGCTGCGCGGCCTCCGGCGCTGCGGTAATCCAGTCGCCACCGCGGCTCCGGACCGGCCGGGAACTCGGGCACAGGGGGGAGGCTTCGTCACAGAGTATGAGCGGCCAGGCGCACTCCGCGGGCGACCGCGACGCACGCTTCGATCAGGAAGCGCTCTGCTGGCTCGATGACGTCTATCGCTTCGCGTGCTCGATGACGCGCGACGAGGCGGATGCCGACGACATCGTGCAGGAGACCTACCTGCGGGCATACCGCTCGTGGCACACCTTCGAGCCGGGGAGCGATTGCCGTCGCTGGCTCTTCACGATCTGTCGGAACGTCTTCCTCCGCATTCGCGAGCGCGAGCGTCGGAAGGTGGAGGTCGCGACCGACGCCGAGTTCGAGGCGCTGGCCGCGCTGGACGTGGCGACGAAGGCGCGGCGCGATGGGTACGACGACCTGTTCGCGCGGCTCGATCTCCGTCCCGCGATCAATGACGCGATCACCGCGCTCCCCGACGTCTTCCGGCTCGCGGTCGTCCTCGTGGATGTGGAGGGGCAGTCGTACGAGGAGGCGGCGGAGATTCTGGGCGTGCCGATCGGCACCGTCCGGTCGCGTCTCTTTCGCGGCCGGCGCTTGCTGCAAGAGGCGCTGCTCCTGCACGCACGCGATGCGGGGCTCGTGCCCACGCCGCGCGAGCAAGCGGGGGCGCGTCTTCCGTCGCCCGACGCCGGCCCCATGGCTTCGGGTTGTCATTCGTCCACGCCCGCTTCACCCTGAGTGGCGACGCACCGTGACTCACGCCGTATGCTCGACGGATCCGCATCCTTCACACGACCACACATGATCGACTGCCAGGACGCCATGCGCCAGCTCTGGGATTATCTGGACGGTGAGCTGACCGACGAGACGATGGGGGCCATCCGCGAGCACCTCGCGATGTGCCAGGAGTGCTACCCGCACTACGATTTCGAGCAGGCGTTTCTCAAGGCGATCGCATCGGCGCGGCGCGAGCATCGCGCGCCGGGCGCGCTGCGATTGCGCATCCGCGCGGCGCTGCGTGAGGCGGGGATGGCGGAAGCGTAGCGCGCTCGGGAATCGGGAAGCGGGAAGTGCTCGGGCGCTGACGCGCTCTCACTGCGGGATGGGGACTGCGGAACGACGAGGAGGGGCGGGGATCCGGTCACGGATCCTCGCCCCTTGCGCTGCCATCTGGTGCCGGTAGCTTCGCCGTCGCATCCCGCATCCCGCATCCCGCATCCCGCATCCCGCATCCCGCATCCCGCATCCCGCATCCCGCATCCCGCA
>DASVCF010000059.1:0-4818 GCA_036381735.1 Gemmatimonadaceae bacterium
GCCTCCGACCCCATTGATCCCGCGCATTCCCGGAGCCGCACCGATTCGCTAGTCTTCTCAGGATGCCGAGCGCGACACGGGCGGAGCGATGACCGAGACGGCTCCCGCTCCCCAGCACCCCGAAGTTCATCCCGAGCCCAACTACGATCCGGTCCACCGCTTCGCGGCGTGGCTGGAGCGGAACGGCAAGGCGGACGCGACCGTCGAGGCGTACCACGCCGACGTCGCGGACCTCGTGCGTGCGTATGCGCCGCGTCCCGTGGAAGAATTGCTCCCGCACGACCTCAGCAAGTACCTTCTCGCACGCAGTACGTTCGAGGAGTGGGCGGCGCCCACGGTGCGGCGGCATCTGCAGGCGCTCAAGTCGTTCTACCGATATCTCGTGAGCGACGAAGGGCTGCGCGCCCCCGGACCGGCCGAGGCGCTCGCCGAGCCGGTGCCCGAACCCAAAGCGCCGCACGTGATCGCCGAGCAGGACGTGGAGGCAATCTTCTCGTATCTGGAGACGCGTGCCGCGCGCCCCGCCGGCGCGTCGGAGCGCATGGATCTCGCGCTCTACGGACTGTGCTACCACGCGGCGCTGCTCATTTCCGAAGCGATCGGGCTGACGGTGGATGCCGTGCGCGGCGGACCCGCGGTGATGAAGCTCGATGTCGTGGGGCGTCGTGGCGAGGAGAGCCGCGTGACGATCGAAGGCCATGCGGCGCGCTGGCTCTCGACGTGGATGGCCGAGCGGCCGGTGCCGAAGCGCAAGGAGCACGCGCCGTTCGTGTTCATCCATCCGAGCACGCGTCTGCATACGTCGCGGCAGCGTGCGTGGGATCGGCTGAAGCGCGTCGCACGCGCGGCGGAGCTGGACGAGGAGACGGCCGCCGCCATCACTCCGCATACGTTGCGTCACTCGTACGCCGCGCATCTCGCCGCGCGCGCGCTCGGCGTCCCGGAGCTGCGCGCCGCACTCAGGCAGCGCTCGCCGAGGCATGCGGCGAAGTATCTGCGG
Organism: Gemmatimonadaceae bacterium; assembly: GCA_036381735.1. Classification (GTDB taxonomy): domain Bacteria; phylum Gemmatimonadota; class Gemmatimonadetes; order Gemmatimonadales; family Gemmatimonadaceae; genus DASSNR01. The sequence goes on from DASVCF010000059.1 coordinate 1,001, forward strand.
GAGGCGGGAGGCGGGAGGCGGGAGGCGGTGTCGTCCGGCCGTCATTCCGAGGGGAGCGACGAATCCCGGACGCCCGTCATCCCGAGCGCGAGCGAGGGATCTCGGCCGAACCCGCAAGATTCCTCGCGTTCACTCGGAATGACAGCGCCTCCCGCCTCCCGCCATGTCTGACGCCCCCGTCATCGAGGTCCGCGGGCTTACGCGCGCGTTCGGCGCGCGGCGCGCGGTGGATGGCATCGACTTCGCGCTCGAGACTGGCGACTGTCTCGCGCTCTTCGGGCCGAACGGGGCGGGGAAGACGACGCTGCTCCGCATGCTGGCGGGGCTGCTCAAGCCGACGAGCGGCACTGCGCGCATCGGCGGCGTGACGCTGCCCGGGGGCGCTGCAGTGCGCGCGGCGGTCGGGATCATCTCGCACGAGCACATGCTGTATGATGCGCTCACGGCGCGCGAGAACGTCGAGTTCACGGCGCGGCTGTACGGCGTGCGCGATCCGCGTGACGCGGCGCTGCGCGCGCTCGAGCGGATGCGGATGCTCGATCGCGCGGACACGCTGGTGCGCGCGCTGAGCCGCGGACTCAAGCAGCGGGTATCGATCGCGCGGGCGATGGTGCACGGGCCGCAGGTGGTGCTACTCGATGAGCCGTTCACGGGGCTCGATGCCGCGGGGGCGGCCGCGCTCACGGCGATGCTGTGCGAGCTCAAGCGCGATGGCGCGGCGCTGATCCTCGTCACCCACAATTTGTCCGAGGGGCTCGAGCTCGCGACGCACGCGGCGATCATGCGCGACGGGCGGTTCGTGCGCTACGAGCCGTGCGCGATGCTCGATGCCGTCGAGTATGCGGTCTCCTACCGGGAGCTGGTGATCCGTGGAGCCTAGTCTCTTCTCCTCCGCGCTGCTCATCGCGCGCAAGGATCTCGCGATCGAGTTCCGGACGCGGACCGCGTTCTTCTCCGCGGTGGTGTTCGCGGTGCTCGCGATGGTGATCTTCTTCTTCGCGTGGGATCCCACATCGGTCGCGGCGATCGATCTGGCACCGGGCGTGCTGTGGGTGATCTTCACCTTCGCGGGGCTGCTGGGGCTCCAGCGATCGTTCAACATGGAGCAGGCGGATCGAGCGATCGACGGACTGCTCGCCTCGCCGGCGCCGCGCGAGGCGATCTACCTGGGGAAGGCGCTCGCGAATCTCGTGTTCGTGGGCGCGGTGGAAGCGGTCACCATCCTGGGCGTCGCGCTGTTCTACAACATGCCGTTCGGCGGGCGGGCGCTCGCGCTCGCGGGGCTCGCGTTTCTCGCGGCGGTGGGGCTCGTGGCGGTGGGGACGCTCTTCAGCGCGATGGCGGTCAACACACGTCTCGCGGAGCTGCTGCTCCCCGTGCTTTCGCTGCCGTTCTTCCTGCCGATCGTGATGCCCGCGGCGCAGGCGACGGCGAAGCTCCTCGCGGGGCGGCCGATCGCCGAGGCCGCGGGATGGTGGAAGGTGCTGATCGCGTTCGACATCGTCTTCGTTGTCGCCTGTACGCTCGCGTTTCCGTTTACATTAGAGGAATGATGAGCGAATCCGTCGTCCGGGAGCACAGTCCCGCGCCCGCCGCCGTGCAGTCGACGCACGTTGGTGCCGATTGGCTGCTCGTCGTCGCCATCCTCGCGGTGCTCGGCACCGCCGTGCGCGCCATCTACTTCACGCCCGTGGACGCGCTGCAGGGCGCGGCGCAGAAGATCTTCTACGTGCACGCGCCGTCGGCGTTCGTGGCGCTCTACATGGCGTTCGCGCTCGTCGCCCTCATGAGCGCGCTCTTCCTCTGGCTCAAGGACCTGCGCTTCGATCGCGTGGCGGAGAGCTCGGCGGAGGTCGGCGTCATCTTCACGACGGTCGTGTTGACCACGGGGCCGATCTGGGGGAAAGCGGCGTGGGGCACCTGGTGGACGTGGGACGCGCGCCTCACGGCGACGCTCTTCCTCTGGTTCATCTACGTCGGCTACCTCGTGCTGCGCGGCGCCATCGATGATCGCATGATGCGCGCGCGGTACTCGGCGGTGCTCGGGCTGCTCGGCGCGCTGCTCATCCCGTTCATCCATCTGAGCGTGTATCTGTTCCGCACGCTGCACCCGATGCCAATCGTCTTCAAGCCGAGCGCACCGTCGCTGAGCCCGGAGATGCTGCACACCTTCCTGCTCGCGCTCGGTTCGTTCGCGCTGCTGTTCATCGCGCTGCTCCGCATTCGATACCGGCTCGCCGTCGCCCGCGATGAGCTGGCCGCGCAGGAGGAGCGATGACGCCCCACACAGCCGTGTTCTTCCACGCGGCGTACACCGTTGCCGCGGTCATCTACGGCACGTACATCGTGACCCTGCTCCGCCGGTCGGCGAGCGTGCGGGAGCGGGTGAGGCGGCAGGGGAAGGCGGAGAGGGGATGAGCTTTCGGTCGTGGGTCGTGAGTTCTGAGTCGTGAGTAGCCCTCTTCCACCCAGAACGCCGTGCTCAGAACCCACAACCCACAACTCATGACCCACAGCTCACCGCTCACTCCTTGCCCGTCATGACCACCACCGGCACCGTCTTCCTCGTCGGCGCAGGCCCCGGCGACCCGGGGCTGCTCACCGTTCGCGCGCGCGAGCTGCTCACCACCTGTGATGCGGTGGTGTACGACGCGCTCGTCAACCCATCCATCCTGACGAGCATTGGTCGCGCCGATGACGCGAGCATCGAGCTGCACTTCGTCGGCAAGCGCGGCGGCGAGCGCTCGGCGCGACAGGACGACATCAACGCGCTGCTCGTGCGGCTCGCGCGCGAAGGGAAGCGCGTCGTCCGATTGAAGGGGGGCGACCCGTACGTCTTCGGGCGCGGGAGCGAAGAGGCGCAGCTGCTCGCGCGCGAAGGGATCGCATTCGAGGTGGTGCCCGGCGTGACGGCGGGCGTCGCGGCGCCCGCATATGCGGGGATCCCCGTGACGCATCGGGGCGTCGCGACCTCCGTGACGTTCGTGACCGGGCACGAGGATCCGACCAAGGAAGAGACGGGCACCGATTGGGCGGCGCTCGCGCGTGCCGGCGGAACGATCGTGCTGTACATGGGCGTGAAACGGTTGCCCGACATCGTGGCGGCGCTCACCGATGGCGGTCTGTCGTCGGAGACGCCGGCCGCGGTGATCGAGTGGGGGACGTACCCGCGGCAGCGCGCGGTCACGGCGACGCTCGCGACGGTGGTGGCGTGCGCGCAGGCGGCGGGGATCGGCGCGCCATCGATCACCGTGATCGGCGACGTGGTGCGGCTGCGCGAGGAGATCGCGTGGTTCGACACGCGAGCGCTGCACGGCCGACGTGTCGTCGTCACGCGCGCGCGGACGCAGGCGTCGGAGTTGAGCGAGATGCTGCGCGCGCTCGGCGCGGACGTGGTCGAGGTGCCGGCGATCCGCATCGAGCCGCTCGACCGCGCGCCGCTCGACGAGGCGCTGCGCGCGATCGCATCGTACCGCTGGCTCATCCTGACGAGTCGGAATGCGGTGGAGATCGTGTGGGATGCGCTCCGGCGGCGCGGGCTCGATGCGCGAGCGCTCGCGCCGGTAAAGCTGTGTGCGGTTGGACCCGGGACGGCGGACGCGTTGCTCGAGCACGGACTCGCGGTGGATCTCGTTCCTGAACGCGCGGTGGCCGAGGGCGTAATCGACGCGCTGGCCGCGCGCGACGATGTTCGCGGCGCGCGCGTACTCTTTCCGAGAGCGGAGGGAGCACGCGAAGTGCTGCCGACCAAGCTCGCGGAGCTCGGGGCGAAGGTCGATGCGATCGCCATCTACAAGTCGGTGCCGGACAACGCCGGC
>DASVCF010000060.1:0-58332 GCA_036381735.1 Gemmatimonadaceae bacterium
TCCAACGGATCCTCGGCCGACGGCGCGGACTCCGCCCGCATCTCGCGCTCCGGCTCACGCTCGCGAGCCGCGGGCTCACTCGCGCCGGCGCGCAGCAACGCGCGCCGCTCGGCAATGAGCGCTTCCGTCTGACGCGAGTAGCTGGCGCTCGCCTGGCGGTGCGCGCACGCCTCATCCAGCGCGTCGATGGCGCGATCGGGGCGCACGCGATCGGTGACGAAGAGATCGGTGAGTCGCACCGCGGCCAGCAGCGCATCGTCCGCGATCGCCACGTTGTGGTGCCGCTCGAGGCGCTCCTGGCGCACGCGCAGGATCTCGAGTGTCTGGTCCGAGCTCAGCTCGCGCACCGTCACCTTCTGGAAGCGCCGCTCGAGCGCGCGGTCGCCGCACACCCATCGCTCGTACTCTTCGTCGGTGGTGGCGCCGATGACGCGGAAGTCGCCGCGCACGAGCGCGGGCTTGAGCATGTTCGCCGCATCCATCGCCGCACCCAGCGCGGTCCCCTGCCCGATGAGATTGTGCAGCTCGTCCACGAACAGGATGACGTCGGGATCCGCGGAGGCCGCGGCCACGAGCGCGCGCATGCGCTCCTCGTACTGACCACGGTACATCGTGCCGGCGAGCATCGAGACATGATCGAGCGCGAGCACGCGCGCCGAGCGGAGCGAGAGCGGCACGGCGCCGACGGCAATGCGCTGCGCGAGCCCCTCGGCGATCGCCGTCTTCCCCGTGCCCGTCGGACCCACGAGCGCCGGGTTGTTCTTGCTCTGGCGGAGCAGGATGTCGATGACGCGGTCGATCTCCTCATCGCGGCAGCACACGGGCTCCAGCCGGCCCGCGCGGGCTTCGGCGGTGAGATCCCGCGTGATGCGCTGCAGCGCGCCATCGTTCGACCACAGCATGTCTCCAAGCATCACAACCCCAATACTCCGTGAAGGTACCACTCGATCAGCGATTGCCCCCAGAGCAGCGCGATCATCGCTGCAGGGGCAAGGAAGACGCCGAACGGAACGAGCGGTGGCTCGAACGGCTCGCCGCGCTTCCGGCTTCGCATCATCCCGACGGGAAGCACGACGAGGAGAAAGCTCAACGCACCGACCACCGCACCGAGAAAGATCGTGAGCAGCGTGCGACCCGGGCCGAGGTGCGCGCCCACCATCGCCATCAGCGTGACGTCGCCAAACCCCATCGCCTCCTTCTTGAACGCCATCTCGCCGAGCCAGCCGACGATCGCGATCGCGCCCGCGCCGACGCACGCCCCGATCACCGCATCGTACAGCCCGGCGAAGAGGAGAGTTTCACCGAGGAACAGGCTCGCGATGGCCGCGAGGAGCGCCCAGCCGAGCCCGAACGCGGTAAAGCCGTCTGGAATAATGTAGTGCTGCGCATCGGTGAGCAGGACGCCCAGGAGAATCGTGCCGAAGATCGCGACGCGCAGCGCCGTAAAGGTGACGCCGAACGTCCACGCGGCGGCGATCCAGCCGAGCGCCACGAGGAGCTCGATGGCGGGGTACATCACGGAGATCGATGCCTTGCACCCGCGGCAGCGCGCGCGGAGCGCGAGCCAGCTGAGCACGGGGATGTTCTCGAACCAGGCGATCTCGTGCCCGCACTTGGGGCACCGGGAGCGCGGCGACACCACCGACAGCTCCGCCGGCCACCGCGCGACGCACACGTTGAGAAAGGAGCCGATGCAGCCGCCCACGACGAAGGCGAAGGCGAACCAGAGCGTGTCGCTCATGAGCGAAGGTGGTAGAGGAGGATGCCGGTCGCCACGGCGACGTTGAGCGACTCGACGTGCGACGAGATGGGGATGGCCACCAGCCGTTCGGCGGCCTCGCGCACGGCGGACGAGAGCCCGTTCCCTTCGTTCCCCACCGCGATTGCCAGACGTTCCGGCGGTGACAGCTCGCCAAGCGGCTGGCCGCCAGCATCCGCGCCCCAGAGCGGGATGTCGCGACTGCGGAGGAACCCCTCGAGGGCTTCCCAGGTAACAGGGAAAGCGGGGCGAGCGAACAGTGCACCCATCGCGCTACGGACGACTTTGGCGTTCCAGAGGTCAACCGTGCCGGGGAGTGCCAGGGTGGCGGTGACATCGAAGGCGGCCGCCGTCCGCACCATCGTCCCGACGTTGCCGGGGTCCTGCACGCCGTCGAGCACGAGCAGGCGCGTGGCGCGAGAGGCGGGCAACGTGTCGAGCGACCAGCGCGGGATCCGGGCGATGACGAGCACGCCCTGGGGCGACTCCGTGGAGGCGGCACCCGCGAACTCGCGGTCCGTCACCTCCTGTACCGGCACCTGGCGCGCGTCGAGCGCCGCGCGCAACGCGGCGCCGCGAGGCGTCGCGGCCAGCGTGGGCGACACGAGTGCCCCGTCGATCGTCACCGGTGCCGCGAGCAGCTCTTCGCTCGCCCGGATCCCTTCGGTCACGAAGCGGTGATCGCGCTCGCGCGCTTTGCGCCGCTGGAGGTCGCGGGCCTCGGTCAGTAGCTTCAAGCGATTACCGGGGTTGGGTGGCTGGAATGGGACTTGCCCTGACAGGGGGCGGCACGCACATGCACACGCATGAGATGATGAGGACGCCGATGAAACGCTTTGCGGCTGGCGCCGCACTCGCGCTCACGCTCGGGACATCGATGACCGCGTGCGCGACGATCTCGACGCAGCAGGAAGTGCAGATGGGGCAGCAGTACGCCCAGCAGATCAACGCGCAGCTCCCCATCATCCAGGACGCCGAGGCCAACCGCTACATCAACATCCTCGGCGACTCGATCGCGAAGCTCTCCGACCCGCGAAATCTCGATTGGCACTTCTACATCGTCAACACGGACGAGGTGAACGCCTTCGCGGTTCCGGGCGGCTACGTCTACGTGAACCGCGGTCTCATCGAGCGCGCGACGAAGATGGATGAGCTCGCCGGCGTGCTCGGTCACGAGATCGGTCACGTCATCAACCGCCACACCGTCAAGCTGATGGAGAAGCAGCAGCAGGCGAACGTCGGCGTCGCCCTCGCGTGCATTCTCACGCGCGTGTGCAACAGCCAGGCATCGCAGGCGCTCATCCAGGTGGGCGGCTCGGCGCTGTTCGCGAAGTTCAGCCGCGAGGACGAGGCGCAGGCGGACGAAGTCGCCGTCACCTACGTGACGCGGGCCGGCATCGACCCGCACGGCCTTCCGGACATGTTCCAGATCCTGTTGAACGAGCGGCAGTCGGCGCCGGCCGCGCTGGATGCGTGGTTCGCCACGCACCCGACGGAGGAGAGCCGCATCGCCGACACGGATTCGCTGATCGCCAAGATCGATCCGGCGATCCTGAACTCGCTCACGAAGGACACGCCGAACTTCCACGCGTTCAAGGATCGCGTGCACTCGCTGCCGGCCCCGCCGCCGCAGCAGCAGAGCAACCCCGGCCGGTAGTGCGCATCGCGCTCACCATCGCCGGCTCCGATTCCGGAGGCGGCGCGGGGATCCAGGCGGATCTCAAGACCTTCCATCGTTTCGGACTCTTCGGCACGTCCGTCATCACCGCCATCACCGCGCAGAATACGCTCGGCGTGAGCGGCTGGACCGCCGTGCCCGTCGAGCTCATCCGGGCGCAGATCGATGCGGTAGCGAGCGATCTACGCCCGTCGGCCGTGAAGACGGGGATGCTCGCCGATGCCGATGTCGTGCGGACGGTGGCCGAGGGAATCCGATCGCACGCGCTGCATCCGTACGTCCTCGATCCCGTGATGGTCGCCACCTCGGGCGATCCGCTGCTCGAGTCGGACGCGATAGAGACGATCCGCACCGAGCTCATCCCGCTCGCCGATCTCATCACGCCGAACCTGGATGAAGCGGAGCTGCTGCTCGGTGATCGGGTGCGCGATGTCGCGGCCATGGAGTGCGCCGCGCGAGCGCTGGTGCGAGCGGGGGCGCGAGCGGCACTGATCAAGGGCGGCCACCTGACCGGCGAGGATGCGACCGACGTCCTGTTCGATGGAACCGACGCGCGTGTCTTCACGCATCCGCGCATCGACACGCGCAGCACGCATGGTACCGGGTGCACGCTCTCGTCAGCGATCGCGGCGCACCTCGCACTCGGGACTCCGCTGGTCGAGGCCGTGGCGCGATCGCTCGACTACGTGCATGCGGCAATCGCGACGGCACCGGGGCTCGGAAGCGGGAACGGGCCGTTGAACCACTTTGCCGGCGGACCCGCCTCGTAGCAGCCGCACATTCCGCTTGGTAGCACCCGCACCTTCCGCTTGTGAGGCGAACGGTCCGCCCAGTGAAGAGCGATCGCGCCTGACGTACGAAACGCCTCAGCGGCTGCTCTTCAATGCCCGCATCTCACATCGCCCGCACGAACTCGCGCACCAAGGCCACGAACCGCTCCTGCACCCGAGCGGTGACCGCGAGCACCTCGGTGTGATCGAGCGGGGCGGCGGAGATGCCGGCCGCCTGATTGGTAATGCAGCTCACCCCCGCCACGCGCATCCCCAGCGCGCGGGCGACGAGCACCTCCGGCACGGTGGACATCCCCACCGCGTCGGCACCCAGGCGCTCGAGCATGCGCACCTCGGCCGGCGTCTCGTACGACGGCCCGAGCAGCCCGACGTAGACGCCTTCGACGACTGGGACGCCGACGGCGCGCGCCGCAGCGCGCAGCGCGTCGATGAGCGCGGGATCGTACGGTGCGGACATGTCCGTGAACCGCGTCTCGCCGGACTCGACAGGTCCGACGAGCGGATTGCGCCACATGAGATTGATGTGGTCGCGAATGAGCATCAGGTCGCCCGGCCGGAACGTGCGCCGGATTCCGCCCGCCGCGTTCGAGACGAAGAGCGTGCGCACGCCGAGAGCGTGCATCACGCGGACCGGGAGCGCGGCGGTCGATGGATCGTGCCCCTCGTACAGGTGGAACCGACCGGAGAACACCAGCACGCGCCGCCCCTCGAGCACGCCGCTCACCACGCTCCCCGCGTGCCCCTGCACTGTGGGCGGCGGAAAGCCGGGGATCTCCGCGAACGGGACGCGCACGGCGTCCTCGACGGCGTCCATGACCGCACCGAGCCCGGAGCCGAGCACGAGCGCGAGCTCCGGCTCGCGCTCGCCGATCCGCGCGCGAATCGCCTCGGCCGCGCGCTCCGGCCGCGGCGCCTCGAGCACCGCGCTCATGCGCGGGCCGCGAGCGCCGCGATCTCGCGCTCGGCCTCCGCCAGCAGCTGCAGCCGCTCTTCCCACGGCAGGAACGCGCTCGCGAATCCGTTGCGCGCGATGCGGCTCAATTCGTCGAAGGTGAAATCGAGATGCTCCGCCGCGTGCACGTACTCGTCGGTGAGCGTCGTACCGCTCATGAGGCGATTGTCGGTGTTCAACACCACGTTCATCCCGCGGTCGTAGTAGGTGCGCAGCGGATGCACGTCGTAGCTGCTCGCGGCGCGCGTCTGCACGTTGCTGGTGAGACAGATCTCCAGCGCGATGCGACGGTCGTTCACGTACTGCGTGAGCGAGGGATCTTCGATGAGTCGCGTCGCGTGGCCGATGCGATGCGCACCGCACTCGTGCACCGCCTGGCGCACGGAGTCGGCGCCGTCGCCCTCACCCGCGTGCACCGTCACGGCCAGATCGTGCCGGCGCGCGTAGGCGAACGCCGCCGCATGGGCCGCGGCCGGATGCCCGCACTCGGCACCCGCGAGGTCGAACCCGACGACACCCCGCGACGTGTACGCGACCGCGAGCCGAGCGAGCTCGAGCGAGACGTCCGGCGAGAGATGGCGCAGCGCGCAGATGATCACGCGCCCGCGGATCGGGAAGTCCCGTTCGGCACGCGCGATCCCGCGGAGCGGCGCTTCCACGGCTTCACCGAGCGAGAGCCCGCCCGTCACGTTGAGCACCGGCGAGTAGCGGATCTCGATGTAGCGCACGCCATCGCGCGCCGCATCCTCCATGAGCTCGTACGTGATGCGCTCCAGCGCCTCCGCGTGCTGCATGACGGACAGCGTCGTGGTGAAGCGCGCGAGGTATTCCTCGAGGTTGTGCGCATGGCGCACCACCATGTGCTCGTACAACTCGCCGGGATCGGTGACCGGCATCGGTTTGCCGTACTCGCGCCCCAGCTCGATCAACGTTTCGGGACGAACGGATCCATCCAGATGACAGTGCAGCTCCGCCTTCGGGAGCGCTTGCAACAACTCTCTGTTCAGCATCGCTACGACGTTCGGGGATCAGGGCAGTTCATCGTTCTCATCGTCGTCACGACGATCGCGCGCGGCGATGAGACGAAAGATGTCACCAGCGTGCACGGCCGCATCGAGCGCCACCGGGAGGCCGCGACCATCGAGCACCTGCAGCGCGCCGCGCTCGGCCTCGTCCGCCATCCCTTCGCTCCACGTGCGGAGCGCCAGGAGCACGGTGATCCCCGCGCGCACGTCGACGCGCTCCGCGTTGATGAAGACGGGAACGGTGTGGGTCATGGGTACACCACCGTGAAGCGCGCGCCGGCGGGCGGGGTGATGGGTTGCGGGCGCGAGCGGAGATAGTCCACCAGCGCGTCGAGGTCGACGATGTCGAGCGGTTCCACCTTCAGTGCCGCGGCGCCGAGTCCGAGCCCGTCGCCGCCGGTCGCCATGAAGTCGTTCATCACGATCGTGTAGGTGGCGTCGTCGCGAAGTGGCCGGCCATCGGCGAGCGTGAGCCGTACGATGCGCGAGCCGCGCGGCCGCGTGCTATCGTACGTCACCTGCACGCCACTCACGTGCACGCGCGGCTCGCCCGTCCCGCGTAGGAGCCGCTCGAAGTACGCGCGCACATCGGCACCACGCGCCGTGATGCGGTACAACGTGTTGCCGAACGGCTGGATCTCGAACAGCGAGCCATACGTCGCGACGCCGCTCTGCAGATTGGCGCGGATGCCCCCGTTGTTCATGACGGCAATGTCACCCGTTGCCGCCCATCGCTGCGCGTCGGCGATGAGGTTCCCCAGCGCGTACTGCTCACCCGAGCGCCGCATGGCGACGGCGATCCGCGCCACGGGGGTGTTCATGCGGCCCGCCACCGCGCCCACCGCCTGGTCCACCAGCGAGTCGATGCGCGCATCGGGGCGGATCGTATCGGTGACGACGTTCAGCACGGTGTCGCGCGCGAGCATCCGCGGGCGCGAGGTCGCGCCGAACGCCGGATCGAGATCGATGATCCCGACCGCGCGGCCGCTCGAGAGCGCCTGCACGATGGGGATGCCGTGAACCGTCTCCTCCACCAGCGAATGGGTGTGCCCGCTCACGATCGCGTCAACCGGCTCGGTGAGCGAGTTCGCCAGATCGACGATCTCGCCGCGGCAGTCGCGCGTGCCCTGCGCGCGGCAGAACGCCCCGGCATGCGCGACGACGACCACGACGTCGGCGCCTCGCGCGCGCAGGACCCGCGTGAGCGAGTCCACGATCGGTGCCGGCGCAACGAAGCGGAGCCCGGCCACGTTGCGCGCGCGTGTGGTCGTCGGCGTCGCGACGGTCGCGACGCCGATGATCCCGATCTTGAAGGGTCCGCGCGCCACCAGCGTGTCGTTCGGGATCCACTCGACATCGCGACCATCGCGGTACCGCACGTTGGCCGCCAGAAACTCGTAATGCGCGTCGCGCATCCGGCTCTTGAGCGTGTCCACGCCCCAGTCGAACTCGTGATTCCCCAGCGCGGCGGCCGCCAGGCCGAGGATGTTGAACATGTCGACCACGGGCTTGCCGAACGCGAGGTTCGAGGCCGGCGTGCCCTGGAACTCATCGCCACCGTCGAGCAGGAGTGTCTCGCACGGCTGCGGGCAGCTCCGTTCCGCCTGCTCGATCTCGGCGGCGACTTCCGCCGCGCCGCCGTGCATGACGCCTCGCGCGTCGGGGCGCGGCTCGAGCGCGCCGTGAAAATCGTTGGTGGTGATGATGCGAAGCTTGGGCGTCGCCGGCGTGCGGCGCGCGCCCCCCTCGCCGGGGAGCGCGTGCATGGCCGAGTACGCCGGCGCGATGGCGGCGGCGGGGGTGACGGACCAGTTGCGCGTGAAGTAATCGGCGGGCGCAATGGTGCCGCGGCGCTTCACTTCATCGATGAGCAGCTGGCGGATCTCCGTCTGGCCGTCGGACACGACCGGTGCGCCGCGGAGCATCGCGTAGCCGCCGCCCCCCGACTGCCGATAGTTGTTGAGCGCGAAGGTGAACGTGTCCGAGTCGCGCACCGGCCGCCCCTTCACCTCGAGCTGCGTGATCCGCGAGCCCACCGGCTTCGATAGATCGATGGCGTATGTCGCGCCGGCCACGATGTCGAAGTTGTACCCGGGCACCTGCGCGTTCACCGGCGCCTCATCGCTCCCGTATCGCCCGAAGTAGCGCGCGCTGAACTCGAGATACTGACGCAGCTGCCGCCCCGTGATGCGCACCACCTTGAGCGTGTTCTCGTACGGATAGAGCTTCGCCACCTCGGCCACCGTGATCGGCCCCTGAGCGAGCGACGCATCGAGCGAGAACGCGGCCGTCGATGCGAGGTCGGCGTGCGTCGTTCGGCGCTCCACCTCGAGGATGAAATCGACGAGGGGCGTGTCCTCCACGCGCGCCGAGTCGCCGCGCCACGCCACCGGTGTGTGCCCGATGACCGACGTGACGTACTGGACGGTGCGCTCGTGCGCGGTGCGTACGGCCCGCACGACCGCTGCGTCTTCCGCATGGCCGCGCGCGGGCACCAGCACGCCGTGGTGCGCGACCACATGCCACCGTCCGTGCGCATCGTCGCGCCGCAGCGTCAGGTGCGCGACGCCGACGCTCGTCGCCCAGTTCTTGGGCTGCATGAGCAGCGTCGTCCCGATGGTCGTGTCGGCCATCTGCTTGTGCGAGTGGCCGTACACGATGAGGTCGATGCCCGGCACGTCCTTCGCGACGCGCGCCGCCACGTTCTCGCTGGGGAGCCCGGTGGCGACCGTATCGTAGCTCGCCGGCTCGTCGAGCCCCGCGTGCATGACGACGACCACCACATCGACGCCCGCCGCGCGCACCGCCTGCACCGCGCGCCGCACCTCCGGCACGATGTCGCGGATCACGAGCCGGCCCGACAGATTCTCGCGATCCCAGAGCATCGAGCCCGGCGTCGTCGCGCCGACGATTGCGACCCTCACGCCGCCGCGCCGCACGATGCGGTACGGCGCATACGCCCGTCGGCCGGCTGTCGTGTACACGTTGGCGGCGAGGAACGGGAAGCGCGCCCGCGCAATCGCCGCGTTCAGCAGCGGCACGCCGTAGTTGAACTCGTGATTTCCGATCGCCGCCGCGTCGTAGCGCATGACGTTCATCGCGGCGATCACCGGATGCGGCGTCGCGTGCGTCACCCGCGCCGCGACGTAGGTGAACGGGTTCCCCTGCAGCAGGTCGCCCGCGTCCACGAGGATCACGCGCCCGGAGTCAACCTGGCGCACCGAGTCGATGATGGTGGCCGCGCGCGCGAGGCCGCGCAGCGAATCGGGGGCGTTGAGGTAGTAGTCCCACCCGCGCACCCGTCCGTGCACATCAGTCGTGGCGGCGACGATGAGATCGAACGTGTCGGCTTGTGCGGCGCCCGGCAGCGTGACACCGCCGGCAGTCCCGGCCGACAGAGCGAGGCCGAGCGCGCACAGCGCGAGGAAGGGGCGATGCATGGACACAACTTAGTGGCGCCCGCCCCACCGTGGGAGGGCGATCACGTGGGAGGGCAGTTGACCGCGCGGCCGGCACGGCGGCAACTTGCCGGGACACCACGATCGATACAATTCCGTGACACGCGCTCCGCTTCCCGCTGCCGGTTTGCCGCGACAGTCTTCGATCCGAGCAATGCATCCGGTCCACCACTCACTTGCCACGACATGCGGCAGCCGTTGATCCTCGGCGTGGCCGGCGGCTCCGGCTCGGGGAAGAGCACGGTCGCCCGGAAGGTGGCCGAGTCGCTGGACCACGCCTCGGTCGCCTTCCTCGATATGGATGCGTACTACCGGAACATGACGCATCTGAGTCATGAGGAGCGCCGCCGCGTGAACTGGGACCACCCGGATGCGTTGGACCTCGAGCTGTTCGTCGAGCACCTCGAGTGCCTCGCCGCGGGGAGACCGATCGCCAAGCCGGTGTACGATTTCGTCAACCACGTGCGCGCCTCGCAGACGGTACACGTCGCGCCCGCCGATCTGATCGTCGCCGACGGCATCCTGCTCTTCGTGGATGCGCGTGTGCGCGAGCTGTGCGACGTCAAGATCTACGTGGACGCGGACGCGGACATTCGTCTCATCCGACGGATCACGCGCGACCTGCGCGTGCGGGGACGCACCCTCGACGACATTCTCGAGCAGTACGTTTCGACCGTACGCCCCATGCACCTCGAGTTCGTGGAGCCGACCAAGCGCTACGCCGACGTGATCATCCCACATGGTGGACACAACGAGGTCGCCATCGAGATGCTCGTCGCCAACATCCAGCGACGCCTCACCGCGGGCGCCGGATGACCGCCGCGGCCAGCGCGGGCGAGCGCGTGCTCGTCGTGGACGATGAGCCGGACATCGTCGCCCTCGTCGCTTATCATCTGGCCAGAGCCGGCTACCGCGTTTCGACCGCGTCCACCGGTGCCGAAGCGCTGCAGGCAGCCGCCGATGAGCACCCCGCGCTCGTGGTGCTCGATCTCATGCTCCCCGACATGTCGGGCTTCGATGTCCTCGAGCATCTTCGCGCGAGCCCGCCCACGCGGTATGTCGCCGTGCTCATGCTGACGGCGCGCAAGGAAGAGCCCGACCGCATTCGCGGACTCTCGCTCGGCGCGGATGACTATCTCACCAAGCCGTTCAGTCCGCAGGAGCTCGTGCTGCGCGTGGGCGCGATCCTGCGCCGCCTGTCGGCTGCAGGGACCACTGGCTCGCCGGCATTGGTGATCGGGCCGCTGCACATCGATCGCGATGCGCATCGGGTGTCGGTCGATGGGCACGAGCTCGACCTGACTCCCACGGAGTACAAGCTGCTGCTCCTCCTCGCCGAGCGCCGAGGGCGCGTCCAGGGGCGCGCGCAGCTCCTCGAGTCCGTATGGGAGGCGGCACCGGACATCCAGACGCGGACGGTCGACATGCACGTGCAACGCTTACGGGGCAAGCTCGGCCCCGCCGGCGATCTGATCGAGACCGTGCGCGGCTTCGGCTACCGCATGCGCGCGCCGGAGCATCGCCACCGGTGAAGCTCGCCCGACGCCTCCTCCTCGGCTCGGCGCTCGTCGTGGGCGTGCTGGTGGTCGTGGTCGTGGCGTTGAGCAACGCGCGCCTCGGCGCCGAGCTGCACACGCTCGCCGTCTCCGAGCTCACGCGCGAGGCGCGATTCATCGCGGCGGAATGGACACCGACCGTCGATCCGGATGCCCTCGCCACGAGCGCGGGCAACGCACTCGCGCATCGCGTGACGCTCATCGACAGCACGGGCCGCGTCGTGGGGGATTCCCGATTCCACGGTGCCGCGCGGGAGCGACTCGAGAACCATTCGCACCGCCCCGAAGTCATGCAGTCGAAGCAGGGCGGCGTGGGCTCGTCGGAGCGCGTGAGTCCATCCGCCGGCGACCGGGAGTTGTACGTGGCCGTGACGGCGCCGCTCGGCACCGCCCGCGTGTCCATCGCGACGGAGCGCTTCGATGCGATCGTTTCTCGCGCGCGCCGCGATGTGCTGCTCTCGGGGCTCGTCGCGCTCGTCGTCGCGCTGATACTCGCGTACGGCTTCTCACGTGACGTGTCGGGTCCCGTCATCGAGCTACGCGACGTCGCCCGCGACCTCGCGCACGGCGACCTGTCGCGGCGCCCCTCGATATCGGCCCCCGGTGAAGTCGGCGAGCTCGGCGACGCGATTCGCGACATGGCCGATCAGCTGGCGAGCCGGCTCCAGGCGCTGGAGGCCGACGACGCCTTGATGAGCGCGCTCATCGAGTCGTTGAGCGAGGGCGTGATCGCGGTGGATGCCGGCCGCCGCGTCGTTCGCGTGAACCAGAGCGCGCGCCGCTTCCTCGATCTGCGCGCTCCCGTCCCCTTCTCCGTCGATCTGCTCCCACGCGAGCCCATGCTACGCGGCGCACTCGGCGACGCGCTCGAGCACGGGGCGGCCGAGCAGATGGAGATCAGCGTCGCCGGGTATACGCTCCTGCTCACGACGCGCCCGTTGCGTGGCGGCGGCGCCGTGCTCGCGCTCTTCGACCTCACCGCCACTCGGCGGCTCGACGCCATCCGGCGCGACTTCGTCGCCAACGTCTCGCACGAGTTGAAGACGCCGCTCACGGTCATCGGCGGCTTCGCGGAAACGCTCGCGGCCGATGACCTCACGCCCGCGCAGCGCGAGCAGTTCACCACGGCGATCCGCGCGAACGCGCAACGCATGCAGCGCATCGTCGATGACCTGCTCGATCTCTCGCGCATCGAATCGGGCGGGTGGGTCCCGAACCCGATCCGCATCGACGTCACGACTGCCGCGGCCGAGGCGACGTTGCCCATCCGGAGCGCCGCGGACGCCAAGGGCGTCGTCATCGACATTGCCGTCGACCCGTGCGCGTCCGTCGTCGACGCGGATCCAACGGCGGTGCGGCAGATCATCGCCAATCTCGCCGACAACGCGGTGCGCTATACACCGCGTGGCGGGACGGTGACCGTCTTCACCGAGCCGGACGCGCGCGGTGTCTGGCTCGGCGTACGCGACACGGGCGTCGGGATTCCGCCGCAGCATCTGCCGCGCATCTTCGAGCGCTTCTATCGCGCCGACCCCGGCCGCTCACGCGAGGCCGGCGGCACGGGGCTCGGTCTCGCGATCGTGAAGCATCTCGCCGAGGCGCACGGCGGCCGAGTGCGCGCGGAGAGCGTCGTCGGGCGCGGCACGACCATCGCCGCGCTCCTCCCGAGCTCAGGCGCACCCGAGCGCTGACGCGGACACGGCCGTGTCACGCACATCGAACGCTCGGTCGTGACGCACCCGTTACCCAGCGCTCACGGCGCCTTTACGCCGAAGGGGAATCCTGCGGTACACTTCTACCTGGAGCGTATTCGTGATTCTCCGATCCCCGCGGTCCTTCGTCGTCGCTCTCTGCGCGCTGGCCGGCATCGCGGGCAGCGCACATGCGCAGAGCGCCACGCTGACCGGTGCCGGTTCCAGCTTCGCCTACCCGATCTACTCGAAGTGGGCGGACATGTACGCCAAGCAGACGGGAGTGCACGTCAACTATCAATCGATCGGCTCGAGCGGCGGCATCCGTCAGCTCTCCGATGAGACGGTTGACTTCGGCGCGTCCGACGGCCCGATGACCGATGCGCAGATCGCCACGGCGAAGGGCGGTCCGATCCTCCACTTCCCCACCGTCCTCGGCGCAGTCTCCATCACGTACAACCTGCCGTACGTTCGGACACCCCTGAAGCTGACGGGCGCGGTGCTCGCCGACATCTACCTCGGCACGATCACGACGTGGAACGACTCGCGCATCGCCGCGCTCAATCCCGGCGTCGCGCTGCCGTCGAACGACATCCTCGTCGTGCACCGCTCCGACGGGAGCGGCACGACGTTCATCTTCACCGACTATCTGTCGGCCGTGAGCCCGCAGTGGGCCACGCACGTGGGCAAGGCGCAGGCGATCAACTGGCCGGTGGGGCTCGGCGGCAAGGGGAGCGAAGGAGTGTCGGGGATCGTGCGGCAGACGCCGGGCGCGATCGGCTACGTCGAGCTCTCGTACGCCAAGCAGAACGGGCTCCCGTCGGCCCTCATGCAGAACGCCGCGGGCGTCTTCGTCCCGCCGACGATCGCCGGCGTCACCGAAGCCGCGGCTGGTGCGGTCGCGAAGCTTCCCGCCAACACCGACTACCGCATTTCGATCGTGAACGCGCCGGGCGCCAGGTCGTACCCCATCTCCTCGTTCACGTGGATCCTCGTCTACAAGAATCCCCCGAACGCGGCGAAGGGGAAGGCATTGGTCGACTTCCTCCGGTGGGCGTATCAGAAGGGCGAGTCGGCGGCGTCGTCGCTCGATTACGCGCCGCTCCCCGAGTCGATGCGCACGATGCTCGTCAAGCGGCTCGGCGATGTGAATGTCGCCTCCCGGTAACCTCCCTCATCAAACAGTCGGAGCCGCCATCGTGCCGCTCCGGCTGCAATGCCGCCGCTGATGTCCACGAGCGCATTGTATCGGCATCTTCACTTCCACTCATCAACGCAAGCCCACATGACCACGACTCGTGCTGCTGTCTTCACCGCGGCGAGCATGCTGATCCTCGCCGCGCCGCTCACCGCTCACGCGCAGGATACCACCTCCGCTCGGGATACGACCCAGAAGCACCCCCGGGCTGCGCCGAAGGTGGCCACACCGGCACTCGATTTCTCCGGCGTTATCTTCGGCAACTACCAGTTCCAGACGGACTCCGCCGCCAAAGCCGCCAACGGCGGGAAGAGCCCGAACAAGTTCGACATCGAGCGCGCGTATCTCACGTTCAAGATGCCGGCGGGCAATCGCGCCAGCATCCGCGTCACCACGGACATCAAGCAGCAGACGAACAACAGCTTCTATCAGGGTTGGTTCGTTCGCCTCAAGTACGCGTACTTCCAGTACAACGTGGTTCAGCCCACCGCGTCGGGACTGTCCGCACTCGCGCGCATCGGCGTGCTGCACACGGTGCTCATCGATCACGAGGAGAGCTTCTGGCCGCGCTACCTCGGCAAGGTCGCTGTCGAGCGCGCCGGCTTCTTCTCATCAGCTGATGTCGGTGCTGCGGCGCAGCTCACGCTCCCCGGTCACTGGGGTGAGCTCTACGGTACGCTGACCAACGGGAACGGATACGAATCGCCGGAGACGGATCGCTTCAAGGATGTGGCCCTTCGCCTCTCCGTGACTCCACTCGCGCGGCAGACGGGCCTCCTCCAGACTCTCACTATCTCGCCGTGGTTCTACCGAGGCAACGCGGCGAGCAAATTCGCTACCGATTCGGTCGATCCGATCACCAGCGGCCTGGCCCGCAACCGATGGGGCGTGTTCGTCGGCAATCGCGACCGCCGTTTGACCTTCGGCGCCGAGTATGCCGAGCGGACGGATGGCTCCGAAGCCGGCGCTACACCGGCCGCGCGGACGGTGACCGATGTGACCGGCCGGCTCTACGATGCGTTTGCGATCGTGCGACCCCTTGAATGGGCGAACCCGAAGACGCCCTCGTCCGTCGGCGCAGTGTTCCGCCTGGATGACTTCAAGCCCAACACGGATGTGGATGGCCGCACGCAGTTCATCACCGCGGGTGTCTTCTGGGAGCCCACGCGAAGCACGGCGCTCGCGCTCGACTACCAGCGCACCAAGCCCCAGAACGGGTTGAGCGGCACGGAGTCAAGCATCTGGTATCTGCACTGGCAGGCGAACTTCTGATCGTGTCACGGCGAGAGCCGACGGCAACTTCGTCGTCGGCGCACCAGCGCGGACCGCATCGCGTTCACACTCCGCGGGGCACCGGGACGGTCGTCCCGGTGCCCCGCGGCTTCGTCGTGACGATTTCGTTACACACCCGCGATCATGCCGAAACGAAGTGCGCGCATCGTTCGTGGCATGAACATCCAGCTACGGAATTCCACCAAGAGCGCACTGCTCGCTGTCGTGGTGCTGCCCGCGCTCGTCGCCTGCGGCCAGGACAAGAAGGGCGGCAACGCAGGCGCGTCCACGCCCGCGGCGGAAGCCGCATCCGCCGGCGTCGATCTCACGGCCGCCGGGGCCACCTTCCCGTATCCCATCTACAGCAAGTGGTTCGCGACGTACGCGCGGCAGACCAGCGTCAAGATCAACTACCAGTCCATCGGATCGGGCGGCGGCATCCGTCAGCTCACCGAAGGCACGGTGGACTTCGGCGCGTCGGATGCGCCGATGACGGACGCCGAGCTCGCCAAGGCGCCGCGTCCCATTCTGCACTTCCCCACCGTGCTCGGGGCGGTCGTCATCACGTACAACCTCCCCTCCGTCACGAAGCCGCTGCACCTCACCGGTGACGTGATCGCCGCCATCTTCAGCGGCGAGATCACCAAGTGGAACGACAGCCGCATCACGTCGCTCAACCCTGATGTGTCGCTCCCGGCCAAGGACATCCTCGTCGTCCATCGCTCCGATGGCAGCGGCACGACGTACATCTTCTCCGACTTCCTCTCCGCTGTGAGCCCCGCGTGGGCGCAGCATCCAGGGCGCGGCAAGGAGCTGCAGTGGCCGATCGGCCTCGGCGCCAAGGGGAACGAGGGCGTCTCCGGGCAGGTGAAGCAGACCGAGGGCGCCATCGGCTACACCGAGCTCGCGTACGCGGTGCAGAACAAGCTGCCCGTGGCGGCCGTCAAGAATGCCGCCGGTGAGTTCGTCACCCCGTCGGTGCAATCGGCCACAGCCGCCGCGGCCGGCGCGGCCGCGAAGCTCCCCGGGAACACCGATTACCGCATCTCCATCGTGAACGCCCCCGGGAAGGGAGCGTATCCGATCTCCTCGTTCACCTGGCTGCTCGTGTACTCGAGCTACCCCGATGCGGTGAAGGGGAAGAAGATCGTCGACTTCCTGCACTGGTATCTCGAGCACGGCGAAGCGTCCGCGCCATCGCTCGACTACGCTCCGCTCCCGCAGAGCATGATCACGCGGCTGGAGTCGCGCATCGGTCAGATCAAGGTCGGCGCGACGACATGACGGACGGGACCGCGGCACCCGTCGTCGAAGCGCACGCGCCGGACGGTGGCCTGGAGCTGAACATCCGCGGCGTCGTGCTCGCCGACCGCATCTACCGCGGCGCGACGACGTTCTTCGCGCTCTGTGTCCCGATCCTGTTCCTGCTCATCGCGGGGGAGATCGCGATCGCCGGCTGGCCGACGTTCCGGCACTTCGGCCTCGCGTTCCTCACGTCGAGCACGTGGGACCCGGTCGCCGGACGGTTCGGCGCCGCGCCGGCCATCTACGGCACCCTCGTGTCGTCGGCGATCGCGCTGCTGATCGCGACGCCGCTCGCCATCGGCGTCTCGCTCTTTCTCTCCGAGTTCGCGCCGCGCTGGATGCGGCAGCCCGTCGCATTCGTGGTGGATCTGCTCGCGGCGATCCCGAGCGTGGTCTACGGGCTGTGGGGGATCTTCGTCCTCCTCCCGCTGCTTCGCGATCCGGTGATGCCCTTCCTGCGCGACACGCTCGGACTCGGCAACACGCCGTTCTTCACCGGCCCCGCGTACGGACCGAGCATGCTGGCGGCCGGGTTGATCCTCGCGATCATGGTGCTCCCGTACATCGCGTCCGTGTCCCGCGAAGTGCTGCTCGCGGTGCCGCGGGCGCAGCGCGATGCCGCGCTCGCACTCGGCGCCACGCGATGGGAGATGATCTGGGGCGCGGTGCTGCCGTACGCCAAGTCCGGGATCATCGGCGGCGTCATCCTCGGGTTGGGACGAGCGCTGGGCGAGACGATGGCCGTGACCATGGTGATCGGGAATCGCCAGGAGATCTCGGCGTCGCTCTTCGCCCCGGGCTACACCATGGCGTCGCTCATCGCGAACGAGTTCAGCGAGGCGAGCAGCGACGCGCATCTCTCGGCGCTCATGGCGGTCGGCTTCACGCTGCTCATCATCACCATCATCGTGAACGCGATCGCGCGCTGGCTCGTCTGGCGCGTGTCGCGCAACGCGAGCGGTAGAGTCGTATGAGCCCGGCCGTCTCCGTGCGTCGCCGGCGCCGGATCGTCAACGCGGTCATGGTCGCCCTCACGGTGCTCGCCGCCGTGCTTGCCACGCTACCGCTCATCGTCATCCTGGCGCACCTGATTACGGTCGGCGCACGTTCGCTGACGCCCGATTTCTTCACGAAGATGCCGAGCGCCCCGGGCGAATCCGGCGGTGGGATGGCCAACGCGATCATCGGCACGTTGATCCTCATCGGGATCGCCGGCGTGATCGGGATTCCCGTGGGCGTCGGTGCGGGACTCTATCTCGCCGAGCATCGCGGCGGCCGACTCGCCGACGTCGTGCGCTTCCTGTCCGACGTGTTGAACGGCCTCCCCTCGATCGTGATGGGGATCTTCGTCTGGCAATTTCTGGTGCGCCCCGTCGGGCACTTCTCCGCGCTCGCCGGCGGTGTCGCGCTCGGCGTGATGATGCTCCCCACCGTGGCGCGGACCACCGAGGAGATGGTGCGCACGGTGCCGGTCTCACTGCGCGAGGCGGCGCTGGCGCTCGGCTACGCGCGGTGGCGCACGTCGCTCACCATCGTCCTGCGCACCGCCGGCGCGGGAATCGTCACCGGCGCGCTCGTCGCCATCGCGCGCATTGCGGGCGAGACCGCGCCGCTCCTGTTCACGGCCTTCGGCAACAATTTCTGGTCGACGTCCCTGACGCAGCCGATCGCCGCACTTCCGCTGCAGATCTTCACCTATGCGATCAGCCCATACGATGACTGGCACGCCCTCGCGTGGGCCGGCGCCCTCGTCCTCATCGGGATCATCCTCGTCATCAGCATCATCGCGCGCTTCGCGACGCGACGTGGCTTCACCCTTGGTGGCGGCGATTGAGGACCGGCGCGCGCCGGATGCGCACATGAGCGTCGCGCTCGACTCGCAGCCCGCCGTGCGCCGCGGGCTCACCGTCGAATCGCTCGACGCGTGGTTCGGCACCGTGCACGCGGTCCGCGGCGTGACGGCCGAGCTGCGCGACCGGGAGGTCACGGCGATCATCGGCCCGTCGGGGTGCGGAAAGTCCACCTTCCTCCGCTGCCTCAACCGCATGCACGAGACGGTTCCCGCTGCGCGCGTGCGCGGGCGCGTGCTGCTCGGCGGGCACGACATCTACGATCGCGGCGTGAGTCCGATCGCCGTGCGGCGGCACGTCGGGATGGTCTTCCAGCGTCCCACCCCCTTCCCCACGATGTCCATTCGCGACAACGTCGCGGCGGGACTCAAGGTGCTCGGACGTCGCATGCCGCCACGCGCCGAGGTCAATGCGATCGTGGAGCGCGCGCTCCGTCGTGCCGCACTGTGGGACGAGGTGAAGGACCGCCTCTCCGCCAGCGCCGTGGGGCTCTCCGGTGGGCAGCAGCAGCGACTGTGCGTCGCCCGCGCGCTCGCCACCGACCCCGAGGTCCTGCTCCTCGACGAACCGACCGCGTCGCTCGATCCGCTCAGCACGCAGAAGCTCGAGGAGCTCGTCTACGAGCTGCGCGACAGCATGACGGTCGTGATCGTGACGCACAACATGCAGCAGGCCGCGCGCGTGTCGGACCACACGGCGTTCTTCCTCGCGGGCGAGCTCGTGGAGCTGGCGCCCACGCGCCAGCTGTTCACCAACCCGGCGGACGCGCGCACGGAAGCCTACATCACGGGACGCTTCGGATGAACGAGACGATGATCGACCTCAGACCGCACCCCGTCGCGCATGCATCGCGCGCGGCGACGCGCGTGCCGGATGCGACGGACGCCCGCGGCACCGTCGAGGCGCGGGATTTTTCGTTCTGGTACGGCGCCGCGCAAGCGCTGCACGACGTCAACCTCCGCATCCGGCCGCGCGCCATCACCGCGCTCATCGGGCCGTCCGGATGCGGGAAGTCCACACTGCTGCGCGCGATCAACCGGATGAACGACACGATCCCCGGCACCCGATCGAGCGGCGCCATGCTGCTCGATGGCGTCGATGTATACGCGCGCGGCACCGACGTCGTCGCGCTGCGCCAGCGCATCGGGATGGTGTTCCAGCGCTGGAACCCGTTCCCGAAATCCATCTACGACAACGTGGCGTTCGGTCCGCGGATCAACGGCGCCGTCGGGCGAGCCGCGCTCGATGAGATCGTGGAAGGCGCCCTGCGCCGTGCCGCGCTCTGGGATGAGGTGAAGGACCGGCTTCGTCACAGCGCGCTCGCGCTCTCCGGCGGACAGCAGCAACGGCTGTGCATCGCCCGCGCGCTCGCCAACGACCCCGAGGTCCTGCTGCTCGATGAGCCCGCGAGCGCGCTCGACCCGATCGCCACGCAGAAGATCGAAGAGCTGCTCTACGAGCTGAAGCGCGAGCTCACGGTGGTGATCGTGACGCACAACCTGCAACAGGCTGCGCGCGCCTCGGACGACACGGTATTCTTCTACCTCGGACGCGTCGTCGAGGCCGGCCCCACCGATCGCCTCTTCACCAATCCGCAGCAGGCGCAAACCGAGGCGTACCTGACCGGGAGATTCGGATGACCGCAACGCACGGCACGGCCGGCTTTCGCCACTTTCACGAGCAGCTCGACGCGCTCACGCAGCGCCTCCTCGACATGTCGCAGCGCGCCGAGGCGCTGATCGACCTCGCGGTCGATGCCCTGCTGTCGCGCGATGCGAGCAAGGTGGAAGCCGTCCTCGCCGCCGACCACGAGATCGATGCGCTGGAGATCGAGGTGGAGCAGCTCGCGATCTCGCTCCTCGCGCTGCAGCAGCCCATGGCGCGCGACCTCCGCTTCATCATCGGCGCCATCAAGATCTCCAGCGACCTGGAGCGCGTCGGCGATCACGCGGTGAACATCGCGCAGTCCACGCAGCGACTGATCGAGCGACGCTCGAACATCACGCCCGATCCCGAGATCCAGGACATGGCGCGCCGCGCCCGACAGATGCTCGGCGACGCGCTCGACGCCTTCGTCCGCGCGGACGGCTCACTCGGACGCGATGTCTGTAAGCGTGACGACCAGGTGGATGCGCTCCACGACTCACTGTTCCGCATCCTCCTCACGCACATGCTCGAGGATCCCTCCACCATCTCGCCGGCGCTCGAGCTCTTTCTCGTGAGCCGCAACCTGGAGCGCGTGGCCGACCTCGCCACCAACATCGCCGAAGACGCGGTCTATCTCGCCGAAGGCAAGTCCATCAAGCACCACGCCGAGGACACGGTGCCGGCGCGCTAGAACGCCGGCATGGCAGCGTGGAGGATGCCCCACGCGATCGCGGCCATCACCGCCGCCGCGGGGATGGTGAGAATCCACGCCCACACGATCCGCCCCGCGATCCCCCACCGCACGGCGGAGAGGCGCGTCGTCGCCCCCACGCCGACGATCGACCCCGTGATCGTGTGCGTCGTGCTCACCGGGATGCCGAACCGCGTGGCGAACATGATGCTCAGCGCCCCGGCCGTCTCCGCGCAGAAGCCGCCCACCGGGCGCAGCCGCGTGATCCGCTGCCCCATGGTGTGGACGATGCGCCACCCGCCGGAGAGCGTCCCCAGCGCGATGGCCGTGTATGCGCCGATCTCCACCCAGCGCGGCACGGTGCCGGCGTTCGCCAGGAAGAGGTGCCCGAGCACGCCGGACCGCCCCTTGAACACCGCCTGCGACGAAACCAGGAGACTGACGATCATCCCCATCGTCTTCTGTGAATCGTTCCCGCCGTGTGCGAGGGAGAGAAACGCGGAGCTCGCGATCTGTGCGACGCGGAAGACGCGATCCACCCGCCCCGGGGGAACGCGGCGGAACAGCCAGAAGACCGCGAGCATCAACCCGTTGCCCACGACCAGTCCGACGATCGGCGAGATCACGATGAACGCGAGCGTCACCGTCCACCCCGACAGGATGATCGCCCCGAACCCCGCCTTCGCGATCGCCGCGCCCGCGAAACCGCCGAGCAGCGCGTGCGTGGAGCTCGACGGCAGCCCCCAGCGCCAGGTGATGAGGTTCCACGCGATCGCACCCAGCAGCGCCCCGAGCACCACGTTGGGGTCCACCACCGAGATGTCGATCATCCCCTTCCCGACCGTCTTCGCCACCGCGGTGCCGACGATGAACACCGCCGCGAAGTTGAACGCCGCGGCCCAGACCACGGCCGCGACCGGGCTCAGCACTCGCGTGCCGACGACGGTCGCTATGGAATTGGCTGAATCGTGAAACCCGTTGGTGAAATCGAAGAGGAAGGCAATGACGATGATGACGACGATGTACGTGACCACGTTCAGGCGTGCTTGAGGGAGATGCTCTCCAGCGCGTTCGCGACATCCTCACACTGGTCCAGTGCCCGTTCGAGCGTGTCGTACAGCTCCTTCCACTTGATCACCTCGAGCGGGTCGGGCGTGCCCTGGAACAGCAGCCCCACCGCCTCGTGATACAGCGCGTCCCCTTCCTCCT
The DNA here is from genome assembly GCA_036381735.1 of Gemmatimonadaceae bacterium. GTDB lineage: Bacteria > Gemmatimonadota > Gemmatimonadetes > Gemmatimonadales > Gemmatimonadaceae > DASSNR01. The sequence goes on from DASVCF010000060.1 coordinate 22,083, forward strand.
CGTGCTGCTTGATCACGCGGCTCTGCTGCACCACGATCTTGGAGTTCCGCATGTCGCTCACCGCCACTCCGATCGCATCCGTCGCGCGGATCAACTCCTCGCACAGCTTCTTGGCCGGCTCGCGCACCTGCGTGATGCGGAACATCGCGGCGCGCCGCGCCGTCCCGTCCACGAGGTCCACCACTTCGTCGAGCTGCGAGGCGAGCAGATGGATATCCTCACGGTCGATCGGCGTCACGAAGCTCTTGTCGATCCGGTTGATGATGTCGTGGGTGAGGTTGTCCGCCTCGTGCTCGACGGCCTTGATCTGCCCCACGTAGTGATCGAGCCGGCCGGGCTCGGCGAAGAGCTGCTTCAGCAGCTTGGCCGCGCGGCTCGTCCGCTTGGCCATCTCGTTGAAGAGGTCGAAGAATACTTCGTCGCGTGGAATGAGACGCACCGGCGTCAATCTCCGTATCTGGTCATGTCACACGTGCCTGACGCAGCACGCACGATGCGTGCGCTCTCGCCGTCGGCACACTGCCGTGCAATCACGCCGTGGCGAGCAGCTCGCCCAGCGGGCGCGGACCTCGGCCGTGGCACTCGGCCATCGCCACGCCACTCGAGGTCCCGATACGCGTCGCACCCGCGGCGATCATCCGGAATGCCGTGTCGCCATCGCGGATCCCACCCGACGCCTTGACGCCGAGTGCGTCGCCCACCGCGAGCCGCATGAGCGCAACCGCCTCCACCGTCGCACCGCCCGCAGCGCTGAAGCCGGTACTCGTCTTCACGTAGTGCGCACCCGCATCACGCGCCACGCGACACGCCTGCACGATCTGCATGGGCGAGAGCAGCGCGGACTCGATGATCACCTTCACGAGCCGCCCGGGCACCGCGCACACCACCGCCTCGATGTCGCGCGCCACGTGCCCCCAGTCGCCGGACTTCATCTGTCCGATCGCGGCGACCATGTCGACTTCGTCCGCACCATGCGCCGCGGCGCGCGCCGCCTCGGCCGCCTTCCCTTCAGGTTCGCTCGCACCGAGCGGAAAGCCCACCACCGTCGCGACCTTCACTTCGCTCCCCGCGAGCCGATCGACGCACATCGGCACCCACACCGGGTTCACGCACACCGCCGCGAAACGGTGCTCCGCCGCCTCGCGGCAGAGCGTCTCGATGTCGCGCCCAGTGGCGTCCGGCTTGAGAAAGGTGTGATCGATGAAGTCCGCCAGGCGCGCATCCGCGCGCGCGTAGCTGACACCTGGAGGCGGAGCAGAGACGGGACTAGCGACCGAGGGTTCCGAGTTCACGCGAGGAAAATACCTGGCCGACCCACTCAGGGGCAAACGGAGCCCCTTCGCTTCATGGATGCTCGTGTCAGTGAATCCCGTACCGTGCCGCCCAGGCTTCGCGGTGCTCCTGCACCAGCTTCCGATTCTCGAACAGCTTCACCAGGAGCACCCCCGCCAGGAAACCACCGACGTGTGCCCACACCGCCACGCCGCCCGTGGCCCCCTGCATGCCGCCCAGCTGCGGAAGCGCCGCGATGAGCTGCCAGAGGAACCACCAAATCAGCACCAGCCACGCCCGGATCGGTACGACGAACAGGAAGAAGAACATGTTGATGCGTGCGCGCGGATAGAGCACGAGGTACGCGCCCAACACCCCCGAGATCGCACCCGATGCGCCCACCGTCGGCACCGGCGACGCGGGCGAGGTCAGAATGAAAGTCGCGGCCGCGGCGAGCCCGCACACGAAGTAGAAGACGAAGAAGCGCCCATGCCCCATGCTGTCTTCCACGTTGTTCCCGAATACCCAGAAGAAGATCGAGTTGCCGAGGATGTGCTCCCAGCTCCCGTGCAGGAACATCGACGTGATGGGCGTCAGGATGTTGATGGGATCGTTGTCCACCACGCAGGCGAGCCCGTTCCCGAGCGGGACAGCGAGCCCGAGCGGTGCCTTGTGCGTCAGCTCGCCCGGAACCATCCCCAGATTGCACACGCTGGCCGCCAGCGCGATGGGGTTGAACCCCGCGTTCTGCACGAAGAGCCAGACGAACCAGGTGGCCGCGAGGATGAGATACATGGACCATGGCGTCTGGAACGTCGGAAGGTCATCGCCCAGCGGAATCATCCCATCCCCCTTTCTGCCAATGGAGCGCCCGAACGCTTCACGCGGCTTTCGCTCATACCGGCCACCATGCCACACCACTCGTTCACGGAGCGCGATTTGCTGTCAAACTGGCGCAATCCGAAGGCCCCTGCCTTGCTTAAGATCGAACCGTTGTCGCGCAAGTATCGCGCGCATGAGACCGGCCGGAGGTGCGGCGCCACTCGGCGCACGAAGCGACTGGAAGATATGCTCACCGATAACCACTCGAGGTAGCTATGGCGGAAAAAGTCATCGGGATCGACCTGGGTACGACGAACTCGGTCGTCGCCGTGATGGAAGGCGGCGACCCCGTGGTCATCCCCAACGCCGAGGGCGGACGGGTCACGCCGTCCGTGGTCGGCTTTACGAAGGACGGCGAGCGGCTCGTCGGCACGGTGGCCAAACGGCAGGCCGTGACCAACCCGCAGAACACCGTCTTCTCGATCAAGCGGTTCATGGGTCGGAAGATGAGCGAGGTGCAGGACGAGATTAAGCGCGTACCCTACAAGGTGGTCGCGGGGCAGAACGACCTCGCCACCGTCGAGATCCAGGGCAAACGCTACACCCCGCCGGAAATTTCCGCCATGATCCTGCAGAAGATGCGGCAGACGGCGGAGGACTACCTGGGCACCAAGGTGTCCAAGGCGGTCGTCACCGTGCCGGCATACTTCAACGACTCGCAGCGGCAGGCCACCAAGGATGCCGGCCGCATCGCCGGCCTCGATGTGCTGCGCATCATCAACGAGCCCACGGCGGCCGCGCTCGCCTACGGGCTCGACAAGAAGAAGGACGAGAAGGTCGCCGTCTTCGACCTCGGCGGCGGGACCTACGACATCTCGATCCTCGAGCTCTACGACGTGGAGGGCTCGCGCCAGTTCGAGGTGAAGTCCACGAACGGCGACACGCACCTGGGCGGCGATGACTTCGACCAGCGCGTGATCGACTGGCTCGTGGCCGAGTTCAAGCGCGATCAGGGGATCGACCTCTCCAAGGATCCGATGGCGTTGCAGCGCCTCAAGGAAGCCGCCGAGAAGGCGAAGATGGAGCTCTCGTCCACGATGCAGACGGACATCAATCTCCCCTTCATCACGGCGGATCAGACGGGGCCCAAGCACCTGAACTACACGCTCACCCGGTCCAAGTTCGAGCAGCTCGTGGACGATCTGATTCAGCGCACCATCCCGCCCATGCAGCAGGCGCTCAAGGACGCGGGGATGAGCGCGGACCAGATCGACGAGGTGATTCTCGTCGGCGGCTCGACGCGCATCCCGAAGGTGCAGCAGGTGGTCAAGGACTTCTTCAAGAAGGAGCCCCACAAGGGCGTGAACCCCGATGAGGTCGTGGCGATCGGCGCGGCCATTCAGGGCGCGGTGCTCACCGGTGAGCAGAAGGACGTGCTCCTCCTCGACGTCACCCCGCTGTCGCTCGGCATCGAGACGTTGGGCGGCGTGACCACGGTGCTCATCCCGCGGAACACGACCATCCCGACCAAGAAGTCCGAGGTGTTCTCCACCGCCGAGGACAGTCAGACGACGGTCGAGATCCACGTGCTGCAGGGCGAGCGTGAGCTGGCCGTCTACAACCGCACCATCGGCAAGTTCCAGCTCACGGGGATCCCGCCCGCACCGCGCGGCATGCCGCAGATCGAGGTGACGTTCGACATCGACGCGAACGGCATTCTGCACGTGACCGCGAAGGACAAGGCCACGAGCAAGGAGCAGAAGATCCGCATCGAGGCGTCGAGCGGGCTCTCGGAGAACGAGATCCAGCGCATGATGAAGGACGCCGAGTCGCATGCGGCGGAGGACAAGGAGCGTCGCGAACAGATCGACATGCGCAACCGCCTCGACAGCATGACCTACGAGGTGGAGAAGAACTCGAAGGAGTGGGCGGACCGTCTGAGCCCCGAGCTGAAGAGCCGTCTGGACGGTGCCATCGAGCGCGCTCGCAAGGCGCTCCGCGGCGAAGACTTCAACGAGATCCGCGCGGCGCAGGAGGAGCTCGCCCGCGTCTACAGCGAAGCCGGACAGTCGCTCTACGCGCAGGGTCAGACCGCGCAAGGCGCCGCAGCCACCGAACAGGCAGCCGACGCGAGCGCCCATGCCAACCCGGGCGGACCGGATGACGTAGTCGAAGCGGACTACGAGATCGTGGACGAGGAGAAGAAGTAGCGCGGGGCGACGGCCCGCTTGCGGGATGCGGGAGGCGGGATGCGCCGTGCGAGATGCGGGATGCGGAACAGCCTCGGGGGAGAGGGTCTTCTCCCCGCGAGCCGGTCGTATCCCGCATAGCGCATCCCGCCTCCCGCCCCCCCCGCGCCCGAAACTTGCCCCGGACTGCTGGTGTATAGTCCGACACAACTCAACGAACGGATCTCATCCATGTCTCGAGTCTTCGCACGCGCGCGGCTGGGCCTTGTGGCCGTGCTGGCGTTCGCCGGTGGACTGGTCTTCGCGGCAGGGTTCAACCTGACCCCATTCGGCTACGCTCAGCAGGGGCAGAAAGCGCCGAGTGCCGCGGTCCAATCGGGTTCACCCAACGTCATCACCAACAACCCCTTCCCCGCGATCGCCAAGCGCGTCACCCCGGCGGTCGTCTACATCGAAACGGAGCGCACGGCACAACGCCGGCTGCGTCGACCGAACGGCCAGGACATCCCGCCGGGGATGGAGCAGTTCTTCAGGCAGTTCGAGCCGCCGCAGCAGGGGCCGAGCATGGCGAGCGGCTCCGGGTTCATCGTCTCGCCTGATGGCTACATCCTGACCAACAATCACGTCGTGGCCGACGCCGATGTCGTGAACGTCACGCTGCTCGACAAGCGTACGTTCAAGGCGAAGGTCGTGGGACGCGATCCGAGCACGGATGTCGCGGTCATCAAGATCGACGGCACGAACCTCCCCACCGTGCCCCTCGGCGACGACGCGCAGGAGCAGGTGGGTGACTGGGTGCTCGCCATCGGGAACCCGCTGAGCCTGCAATTCACCGTCACGGCGGGAATCATCAGCGCGAAGGGGCGGAGCTCGGCGGAGTTCGCGCAACTGTACGGCAGTCAGTACGCGATCGTGGATTACATCCAGACGGATGCCGCGATCAACCCAGGCAACTCGGGCGGCCCGCTCGTGAACACGCAGGGCGAGGTGATCGGCATCAACTCGGCGATCGCGAGCACGACCGGCCTCTATGCAGGCTACGGCTTCGCGATCCCGATCTCGCTCGCCAAGCGCGTGATGAACGACCTCATCAAGTACGGGCACGTCAACCGTGCGCTGCTCGGTGTGTCGATTCAACCTGTGGGCCCGAACGACGCGAAGGTTGCGGGCCTGAAGGACATTCACGGGGCGAAGGTGGGCGGCTTCACGACCGATGCGAGCAGTCCGGCGGAGCAGGCGGGCATCCAGGAGGGTGACATCATCACCGCCATCAACGGCAAGCCCGTCGACACCGACGCCGACCTGCAGCGCATGATCCTCAACTACGAGCCGGGCCAGACCGTGGACGTGACGGTCATGCGTTACGGTCAGCAGAAGACGCTCAAGGTGAAGCTCGGGAAGGTGCCGAGCAACGAGCAGGTGGCGAGCAACGGTGACAGCAGCGGCGAGTCCGGTGCGGCGCCGGCGAGCACCAAGAAGCTCGGCATCACGGTGCAGGCCATCACGCCGCAGATGGCGCGTGAGGACAGCATCCCGCCGGAGGACCGTGGCGTCGTCGTCACCGACGTCGACACGCAGGGCACCGGGTACCACAACGGTATCGGCCAGGGTTTGATCATCACCAAGGTCCTCGGCCCGGGTCCGCAGAAGGTCGTGAGGACGCCAGCCGACCTCGACCAGGCGCTGCAGCGGTTGCACAGCGGCGACGTGATCAGCCTGCTCGTGTACTTGCCACAGCAGGCACGTACCGTCGTGCTGAACGTGCCGATCGGCCAGTAGAGGCGCGGCGCGCAACGTCCAGCGAAGCGGCCCGGCGGATTTCTTTCCGCCGGGCCGCTGTCTTTTTGGTATGACCTGCGCGCATTCCCTCGGAACGACCGAAGCTATTAGCTTCCGGGGAGCACGCACCGCGAAAGTGGCGGAATCGGTAGACGCGCTGGACTTAGGATCCAGTGGGGCAACCCGTGGGGGTTCGAGTCCCCCCTTTCGCACTCGGAAGTCGTCACACCCCGCCGGCACGCGCCATGCGCAGACGTGCGCGTTCGTCTCCCCGTTCCTGCGCGCGTACCAGGTCGCGCGCCGCGCATCCGTCTCATCTTGCGAGCACCACACGTGAGAGCGTTCGACAACCGACAGGCCAGACGCGGGCTCGTGGTCTATCAGCTCGTGCTGATCCTCATTGTGGTGATCATCCTGATCATCGTCATCGTTCACTTCGCGCGCGTGTCGCACGGTGTCGGCTCGCCCGGCCTGCAGAGTGGATCCGCCGGCACCGTCGCGGCGAGCCCCGGCGTCTTCCCCACCCTCGCGAAGAAGCCCACGCCGGTGGAGATCACGTTCAAGGGGTGCCCGCCTATCGGGGACGGCGGCGATGCGGCGCTCAACCGGTTGAAGAACCGCGTGGACAGCGCGGCCAACGCGGTCAGCGTCCCCTTCGATTCACTCGAACGGCTGCCGTGGCCGAGGAGCGTGGACCGGAAGGCGCGCGAGCACTGGTCGCGCACGGAAGCGGCAGCGGTCGGACGGTACGAAGGGCTGCCGCTCGTGGTCGAGGGCTACCTTGCCGCCGCGAAGCGTGAGGGTCCCGAATCACCCAACTGCCACGGCGCGGACGCCGGTCTTCGCGACTGGCACATCTGGCTCACCGGGACACCGACGGCCGATCGCGCCGGCGCCGTGGTGATCGAAACGACGCCCCGCATCCGCGCCGCCCATCGGATGTGGCAGTTGTCGCGGCTCACCAACGCGGCGCGTCGCCATCAGCGTGTCCGCATCAGCGGGTGGCTCATGCTCGACCAGGAACATCCCGAGCAGATCGGGAAGACGCGCGGCACGCTGTGGGAGATCCATCCGATCACGAAGATCGAGATCCAGCAGCGTGGCCGCTGGGTCGCGCTCGATTAGCTCGGCCCCACCCCGAGGACCACCGACATGCGCAAGGCGATTCAACTGAAAGTGATGTTGTGGATCGAGGGGGACGACGAGCCGGCGCACGACTTCGCCGCCTCGACGATGCGGGCCGTGCGCGACGTGATTGCCGCGGGCGGCAAGGCGCACCCGGAGCTGCGGTTCAAAGTACAGAGTGTGGAAGAAGACGAAGGGGAATGAGTTCTGAGTTATGGGTTGTGGGTTATAGGTGCCGGGTTGTGCGTCGTGAGCGGTGAGCGGGCGGAAGCCATGCTCAGTGCTGCGAGCGCACAACCCGGTAGCCGCAACCCACGCTTCGATTCAGAACCGCACGTACACCGGCTGTCCGGTCGTGACGGCCATCGTCGCAGCGTGCTCCACTACTGCCCGACGAGCCGCCGGCGTGGCGTTGGCGCCGACATCGAGCATCTGTCCATTGGAGTTCATGCTCGTACCGCTACCGGCACAGGTGACACGGATGCTCATGGGTGTGTAGATGCCTGCGGTGATGACGGCAACGAGCTCGTTCAGGAAGCTGTGCTGCGTCTCGACCTTGGAGACACCATTGGGGCACTTCGCCATGGTCTCGAGCACCGGAGGTGGGACCAGTCCGTAGATGAAGGAATTCGACCACGGCCGATCGATGACCTGACTGGAGGGCGGGCGGCCGGTGTCGACGATGGCGTGGTAGCAGCCCGCCAAGAGCACGGCAACGGCAATGAGCGACATCTGCTTCCTTAGAACGCGCATGATACGCCTCCGTGAAGTGATGTGGGCCCGGCACGAGTAGTGGCAAAGGTACCTGGCCAGAACTGGTGTGCAACCCGGACTGACCAGCGGGTGCGCGGTGGCGCAGCCCCTGGGCGGGAACCGATTCATGCTACTCACGACGACGGCGCCGCTCTTGATCCCCCGATCAACCGATTACCTTTCTTGCATGAACATCGCGATCACGCCCAAGAAGAGCGAAGGACTCGAGCGGCTGCTCGAAGTTTCCGTTCCGGTGGATGAAGTGAAGAGCGCCGAGGAAAAGGCGGCGCGCAAGTATGCCTCACAGGTGCGGCTCCCCGGCTTCCGCCCGGGGAAGGCGCCGTCCTCGATGGTGCGGAAGCGGTTCGCGCAGGCCATCCGGCAGGAGGCCCTCGAGTCGCTGGTGCAGGCGGCCTTCAAGGAGGTCGTCGAGCGCGAGAAGCTGCAACTCGCCACGCAGCCGCACGTCCACGATGTGCAGTTCGACGAAGGGAAGCCGCTCACCTTCGAGCTGCACGTCGAGGTCCGACCCGAGATCGAGCTGCCGCGCACGCAGGGCTTCAAGGTCACGCGCATCGCTCGGCCGGTGACGGACGAGCTGGTGCGCGAGCAGATCGACCAGATCCGAGAGCAGCGCGCCACGTGGTCGCCAGTGACCGAGAAGGCGATGCCGGGCGACCTGGTGACGGTGAACCTCGCGACGACGAACGACGAGGGGGTGCTCGAAGAGGGGAAGGAATACCGGATCATCCTCGGCGGCGGCCAGGCGATTCCGGGCGTCGAGGAGCTGATCATGGAGACGCCGCCGGGTACGACGGCCGAGCGTCCCGTGAAGTGGCCCGATGAATTCCCCGATGAGTCGCAGCGCGGCAAGACGAAGACGGTGCGCGTGACGGTGAATGACGTGAAGCGCAAGACGCTCCCCGAGCTGGACGATGCGTTTGCCCGCGAGGTGGGCGACTTCGACTCGCTCGATGCGCTGACCGGCGCGGTGCGCGAGGATCTCACGCGCGCGTCAGAGCGCGAGGCCGATGCCGAAGTGCGCGGAAAGCTCGTCGACGAGGTTATCGGTGCGAATCCGTTCGACGTGCCGCCGAGCTGGGTGCACCAGCTCGTGCAGGCGTACATCGAGGCGTACAAGATTCCGGAGGAGGAGCAGGAGAAGTTCCGCACGGAGTTCCGGTCGATGGCGGAACGCCAGGTGCGGCGTGATCTCGTGATCGACACGATCGCCGAGCGGGAGGGACTCGCGGCCACGGAATCGGACATCGATGCTCGTGTGGCGGAGATGGCCGAGAAGCGCGGCGCCGAACCCGGTCCGCTCTACGCGTCGCTGCAGAAGGCGGGGCGACTCAAGGAGCTCGAGCGGAGCATCACGGAGGACAAGGTCTTCGGATGGCTGATCGAGAAGAATACCGTCGAATAAGTGGCTTTGAGCTGTGAGCTCTGAGCTTTGGGCTATGAGCCAACGGCGTACTGAAACTCCGTGCTCACAGCCCAACTCACAGCCCAAAGCTCACAGCTCAGAGCTCATAGCGAATTCTGCCACCACAGTTCATGACTCATCCCAACAGCCCTATGTCTACGATCTATCCTCCCTACGTCATCGAGCGGTCCAGCCGCGGCGAGCGCACGTACGATATCTTCTCGCGCTTGCTGATGGACCGGATCATCTTCATCGGGACGCCCATCAACGATGATGTGGCGAACATCGTGATCGCGCAGCTGCTGTTCCTGCAGGCGGACAATCCGGAGCGCGACATCAACCTGTACATCAACTCGCCGGGCGGCAGCGTATCGGCGGGGATGGCGATCTACGACACCATGCAGTTCCTGACGTCGCCCATTCGCACGATCTGCATGGGGATGGCGGCGAGCATGGGGTGTTTCCTGCTGGCGGCGGGGAGCCCGGGCAAGCGCATGGCGCTGCCGCACGCACGGATCATGATGCATCAGCCATCGGGCGGTGCGCAGGGGACGGCGGCGGACATCGAGATTCAGGCGAAGGAAGTGCTCTATCTTCGCACGAAGATCAACGAGATCATGTCGAAGCACACGGGACGCCCCGTGGAGCAGATCGAGCGCGACTTCGATCGTGATCGCTTCATGTCGGCCGACGAAGCGAAGGACTATGGTCTGATCGACAGCGTCGTATCGTCGAACGGAGCGGGTACGATCGTACCGCAGGAAAAGAAAGTCGCTTTGTGAAATGATTCACGAATGGTCAGGGCAGCCTCGCTGCCTTGACCACCTTTTCGGGCAGTGTTAAGGTTTTTCACCTGCCCGTGCCGGCTTCAATTCCGGTGCCCCGACGTCTGCTTCACCCGTATCGCAGAGACTCATGTCGCACGACAAACACCTTCGCTGCTCGTTCTGCGGCAAATCGAAGGACTCCGTCCGGAAGTTCATCTCCGGCCCCTCGGTCTACATCTGCAACGAGTGCATCTCGCTCTGCAACGAGATCCTGGCAGAGGATGAAGAGCGCGAAGTTGCCGAGGCGATCACGCAGGTCCCGGCCCCGGCCGAGATCAAGGACATCCTCGACCAGTACGTGATCGGGCAGGAGCGTGCGAAGCGCGCGCTCGCGGTCGCGGTCTACAACCACTACAAGCGCATCAACTGCGCGTCGGTGCGCGACAGCGACGTCGAGCTGGACAAGTCCAACATCCTACTCATCGCGCCCACCGGCGTCGGCAAGACGCTCCTCGCGCAGACACTCGCGCGCATCCTCGACGTCCCCTTCACCATCGCCGATGCGACGACGCTCACCGAAGCGGGCTACGTCGGCGAAGATGTCGAGAACATTCTCGTGAGACTGCTCCAGGCCGGCGAGTTCAACGTCGCCGAGTGCGAGCGCGGCATCGTCTACATCGACGAGATCGACAAGATCGCGCGCAAGAGCGAGAACCCGAGCATCACGCGCGACGTGTCGGGCGAAGGCGTGCAGCAGGCGCTCCTCAAGATCCTCGAGGGGACGGTCGCCTCGGTGCCGCCGCAGGGCGGACGCAAGCATCCGCAACAGGAATACATCCAGATCAACACGAAGGACATTCTCTTCATCTGCGGCGGCGCCTTCGACGGACTCGAGAAGATCATCGAGTCGCGCATTGGCCGCCGGCAGATCGGCTTCACGAAGGAAGAGGTGGTGAACGGCCAGGCGCACGATCTGGAGAAGAACCCCTTCGCCGAGGTCGAGCCCGACGACCTGCTCCGCTACGGGTTGATCCCCGAGCTGGTGGGCCGCCTGCCGGTGACGGTCGCCCTGGATGCGCTCGACGAGGACGCGCTGGTGCGCATCCTCAAGGAGCCGAAGAACGCGCTCACCAAGCAGTACACGAAGCTGTTCGACCTCGAGGAAGTGAAGATCACCTTCGAGGAGTCGGCGCTGCGGGCGGTGGCGCAGAAGGCGATCAAGCGCGGCACCGGCGCGCGTGGTCTTCGCGCGATCCTCGAAGAGGTCATGACGGACGTCATGTTCGACATCCCGAGCCGCGATGACATTGTCGAAGTGAAGATCACGGAGTCGTGCATCCTCAACAACACGCCTCCGTTGCTCGAGATTTCACCGAAGCGACAGAAGAAAGAAGCGTGAAGCAAAACGGGGCGCGAAGGCGCCCCGTTTTGCTAGGGGGGAGTGAGTAGGGCGTCGGGTGTAGCCGACCTCGGGCACCTCCCGCCCGGCGCGTACAACTCTCGAGGTGTATCCACTTCACCCTACCCCCACTTCCCTGCACCCCCGTAGGTTCCCCCCATGCCCATCACCCTCGTCCGAGAAAGCGAACAGTTCGAGATCGGCGAGCGGCTGCCCGTGCTGCCGTTGCGCGATGTCGTCGTCTTTCCGCACATGGTCATTCCGCTCCTCGTGGGGCGGTCGGCCTCGCTGGCGGCGATCGAGGCCGCCGTGGCGGAGGACAACTGGGTCGTCCTCGTCGCGCAGCGTAACGCGGAAGTGCAGGACCCTGCGGCGGCCGATCTCTTTCGCGTGGGCGTCGCGGGTCGCGTCCTCCAACTCGTCCGGATGTCGAACGGCACCACGAAGGTGCTCGTCGAGGGTGTGGCGCGCGTGCGCGTCACGCGATACTCCTCCACGGAGAAGCACCTCCGCGCGACGATCGCCAGCGCGCCGTTCATGGTGCAGGACCGCGGCGCGGACGAGCACGCGATGGCGCGGCGCGTCCTCACGCTGTTCGAGGAGTACGTCGGGCTGCACCGCCGGCTCCCCGCCGAGATCATCGGGCTCGTCCAGGGAACGGATTCCGAGGACAAGCGCGCCTTCGCCATCGCCGCGCACCTGCTCGTCCGCGCCGAGCAACGGCAGCAGTTCCTCGAGGCCGCGTCCATCGCCGCACTGTACCAGCAGCTCTCGCACGTGCTCAACGAGGAGATCGAGATCCTCCGCCTCGAGCGCAAGATCGAGAACGACGTGCGCGGCTCGCTCTTCCAGAATCAGCGCGAGTTCTACCTGCAGGAGCAGCTCAAGGCGATCCACCGGGAGCTGGGGCAGGACGACGGCGACGACTTCGACGAGCTCGAGGCGGCCATCGACGCGAAGGGGCTGCCCGAGCCCGTACGCGAACGAGCCGAGCGCGAGCTGCGGAAGCTGCGCCGCATGTCGCCCATGTCGCCCGAGTCGAGCGTGGGACGCAACTACCTCGACTGGCTGCTCGCACTCCCGTGGACGGAGCGCACCGACGACGTCCTCGACATCGTGCATGCGCGAGCGGTGCTCGACGCGGACCACCACGGGCTCGATGAGGTGAAGGACCGGATCATCGACTACATCGCGGTCCTGTCGCTCGTCGGGAAGCTCGAAGGGCCGATCCTCTGCCTCGTCGGACCGCCGGGCGTCGGAAAGACGTCGCTCGGTCGCTCGATCGCCAGCGCACTCGGCCGGAAGTTCGTGCGCATGTCGCTGGGCGGCGTGCGCGATGAGGCGGAGATCCGCGGGCACCGGCGCACGTACATCGGCTCCATGCCGGGACGCGTCCTTCAGGCGATGCGCCGCGCGGGGGTCGTGAATCCGGTGATCCTGCTCGATGAGGTGGACAAGATGGGGCAGGACTGGCGCGGCGATCCCTCATCGGCGCTGCTCGAGGTGCTGGACCCGGAGCAGAACAAGACGTTCAGCGACCATTACCTGGAAGCCGATTACGATCTCTCGCCCGTGCTGTTCATCACGACCGCGAACTCGCTCGCGCAGATCCCCGATCCGCTGCGCGATCGGATGGAGATCATCCGCCTGCCGGGATACGTGGATCACGAGAAGCACGCGATCGCGCGGCACTTCCTGATCCCGAAGCAGCTCCGCGCACACGGAATCGAGCCGGAGCGCGTGACGTGGGAGCCGGATGTGGTACCCGCGGTGGCGCAGCTCTACACACGCGAGCCGGGTGTTCGCGACCTGGAGCGGCGCATAGCGCGCATCGCGAGAAAGCTCGCGCGGCGGATCGCGGCGGCACCCGACAAGACCGATGCACAGATGACGGTGCGCGTCGGGGATCTGGAGGAGCTGCTCGGCGTCGCGCCGTACGACTGGAGCGACAACACGCTGGACGACAAGGTGGGGGTGGCGACGGGGCTCGCGTTCACGCCCGCGGGCGGCGATCTGCTCGAGATCGAGGTCGCGGCCGTGCGGGGGCGTGGGCGCTTGCAGCTCACGGGGACGTTGGGCGACGTGCTCAAGGAATCGGCGGGCGCGGCGATGACGTACGCGCGGTCGCGCGCCGAGGTGCTGGGGCTCGACGCGGAGTTCCACGCGTCGCACGACATGCACGTGCACATCCCGGCCGGCGCGACGCCCAAGGACGGGCCCTCCGCGGGAATCGCGATCGCCGTCGCGATGGTGAGCGCGATGACGGGGACGCCGGTTCGCGGCGACATTGCCATGACCGGCGAGGTCACGCTCCGCGGACGTGTGCTCCCGATCGGCGGGCTCAAGGAGAAGTCGGTGGCCGCGATGCGCAGCAAGATCACGGAGGTGATCATCCCCAAGGGGAACGCGCGCGAGGTTGCCGAGCTGCCGGAGGATGTGCGGCAGGCGGTGCGGTTCCATCCGGTCTCGACCATGGACGAGGTGCTGGCGCTCGCCCTGCGCGCCGCGCCGTCCGCGTCGGTTCGCGCGCCGAAGGGCGCGCCGATCACCCCGCCCTCACCCGCCTCGACGGTCACGCACTGATGGCGAACGAAGCGGGCGCCGACCCGCTCGTCATCCGCGATCTCAAATTCCTGGGCGGCCTCGCGACGCCGAGCGGGTGGCGGCCGCCGACCACGCACCCGGAGATCGCGTTCAGCGGGCGGTCGAACGTCGGGAAGTCATCGCTGCTCAACACGCTCGTGCGGCGCAAGACGCTCGCGCGGGTGAGCCAGACGCCGGGGAAGACACGCGAGATCAACTTTTACGGCGTGAATGATGCGTTCACGCTGGTCGATTTGCCCGGCTACGGATACGCGCAGATCTCCAAGGCCGAGCGGGAGCAGTGGCGCCCGCTCATCGAGGGGTATCTGCGGAGCAGCGACCAGTTGCGCGGCGTGGTGCAGTTGATCGACGCACGCCACGATCCGACCACGCTCGACCGGCAGATGCTCGACTTTCTCGCCGAGCTCGGCGCGCCGACGCTCATCGCGCTGACCAAGGTGGACAAGCTGCGGCCGAGCGAGCGGCCAGCGCGACTGGCCAGCACGGTGCAGCAGCTGGAGCTCGACGAGGACCAGGTGATCCCGTTCAGCTCGGTCACCCGGGAAGGGCGGGACGAACTGGCGCGCGCGATCGTCTCGCTCGTCCAGCAGCCGTCCTGGCGCGCGCCGTAGGATGCCGCACGGGTCCGTCGGCTGAACGTCGGCTGAGCGCTGGTGGCGCAGCGATGAGCCGGCGCGCGTTGGCTGGGGAACGCAGCAGCCCGCCGGCGCATTGGCATGAGTGACATCGCTCTACTCGCAGCCTGGAGTCCACCATGGTGCTTCGCCCTCTCCGCCGTCTCGAAGCCGCGCCGGGCCATTCGGTCCTCGACGCCTGGCTCGAACAACTGGGACACGAGCTTGCTGACCCCGCCACGGACCGCGCGGAGCTGTGCCGGCGCACGCTGTGCGAGCTCGTCTACCCCGAGTACGTCGCCAACTGGGAAACGGCCGTGCACGACGAGGCGCTCCCCCTCGCCACGCGCGCCGCGCTCCTCGCGCTCGACCCGCGCAACGTCACGCTCGAGCCCGAGTACTACGCCGAGTGCGACGAGGAGCGGTTCCAGCGTGTGAAGCCGCTCCTCTGGCTGTGGTACTCGTTCGACCGTACGCCAATGGGCGGGCAGAACGTGGATGCGGGCGTGCGACTCCGCCGGATGCTCGCGCCGTACATCTTCAAGCGGTGCGGCGAGAACTTCAAAGCCTTCCAGCACGTGGAGTTCTCCTTCGGCTACAACATGGAGGTCGGCGACAACGTCGTCATCCATCGCCACGTGCTCCTCGACGACCGCGGCGGGATCATCCTCGGCAATAACGTCTCGGTCAGCGATTACGCGAACATCTACAGCCACACGCACAACATCACGGACCAGCGCGACGTGACCGATGCCGTGACCCGGCTGGACGATGGCGTGCGAATCACCTACCACGCGACGGTGCTCGCGGGGGTCCACGTGGGGTGCCAGGCGATGGTCGGTGCCGTGGCAGTGGCGACGAAGGACGTGCGCCCGTATCATGTGAACGTCGGGATTCCGGCGAAGAGCATCCGCGTGAAGCCCAACGCGCCACCCAATGGGGAATGTCTCCCCACCACCAAGGAGCGAAGCAACCGATGAGCGCGCGCGGTCGTGTCGTTCTCCCCGCTGTGATGGTGTTGTGCACCGCCTGCGGTGCGACGATGTGGCCGCCACTCGATACGACGAGCCAGGCGAGCGTCCCGGCGGCGGTCTCGTGTGCCAAGGACGCGGCCCAGTCGCTCGGCTACAAGATCGTGCGCTCGGCGCCGGACCTGTTCGAGGGGCAGCGGACGGACACGACGGCGCGGTTGAAGCTCGATGAGTTCACGCGCTACGACGACCTCTCGGTGTCGGCGACAGGGGCGTCCTCAGGGTCCAAGCTGCACATCGTGCCCGGGACGGTCTCGGTGCGCGTGACGCGCGCTGGGCGGTTCGAGGACCACAACCCGGCGTCGGCGGCGGTGCAGCAGGATGCGAAGGTCGTGGCGCAGAAGTGCGGGTCGTAACGCGCGCGTTCTGGATTGTGTGTTCTGGGTTCTGCGTACGGCGTTCCGAGGGGATCAAAGGGGTCAGAGGCGATTGATCGCATGCGATCAATCGCCTCTGACCCCTTTGATCCGACCCACAACTCACAACCCAGAACTCACAACTCACTCCCCGTCACTTCCCCCGCCCTCCCCGGCAGCGTCGTGCGGACGATGCGGCGGGTGGGGATGAGCTCGGGCGACGCGAGCGTCTCGCGCGCGATCTCCTCCATCGTCACGCAGCGGACGCCGTCCGCCAACCATGCCTCGAGCTGGCGGCGGAAGAGGTCGAGATACGCGGTGGCTTCCACCTCGGTGTGGATGGAATGCACCTCGGTGCCGCGAATCGCGCGACGATAGTAATCGATGAAGGCGGCGGCGTCGGGGAACTGCGGGGCGTTGATCGTCTCGTCCCAGGTGGGAAGCGTGGTCGGGATCTCGAGCGTCGAGAAGCGCTCGCCCTTCGCCTCGGGAAAGAACGGCGTGCCGCCGCGCGTGTTGGACGCGTAGAGCAGACGGTAGCGCTCCTGCACGGCGAGCGACGTCGCCGTCGCGTGCCATCCCGGCGCGGCAGATGCACGCGCGGGCCGGCCGAAGATCTCCGCGAATCGCTCGTGCGCGAGGCCGTACTCGCGGCTCACTTCCTCTTCGCTCATGCGGTCGAGTCGATCGTGCCAGCGCACGTGATCCCAACCGTGCACGCCCACCTCGTGACCGGCATCGCCCACCGAGCGGATCACGGCCGCGAGGCGCTTGCCGATGTCGGGCGCGGGGAGGAGCGTGCCGTAGAGAACGGTCTTCGGTCCGTACATGGATGCGGCACGCGAGCGGAGCATCTTCGTGAGGAACCCTTTGCGGGTGAAGACGCGCACGATCGCGCGCCCCGAGCGGTCAGGGCCGAGGGTGAAGTAGAAGCTCGCGCGCACGTTCAGGCGATCGAAGAGCCGGAGCAGATTCGGGAGTCCGGTCTTTGTCCCCTCGTACGTGTCGCAGTCCACCTTGAGCGCGAGCCGCTGGCCCGCGGCCGGCGCGTGCGTCACGGCACCTCGGGGCGCCGCCGCCCGGTGAGGTAGAAGTCCAGCGTGTGGCGAATCGCGTCGTCCAGCGACGTCTTCGGCTCCCAGCCGAGCTTGGTGCGCGCCTGCTCGATCGACGGGACGCGCGTCATGATGTCCTGGTACCCTTCGCCGTAGTAGGCTTCCGACCGTACGGGGATGATCTGCGCGTTCGCGGCCAGCTGCTCGTACCCGGGGTACTCGCCCACGGCCGCGACGAGCTTCTGCGCGAGCTCGGCAATCGAGAGATCGTTCGCCGGATTGCCGATGTTGAAGATTCCGCCATCCGCTCGGCCGTCCTCGTTGCAGATGATCTTCATCAGGCAGTCGATGCCGTCGCCGATGTAGGTGAACGAGCGGCGCTGCAGACCGCCGTCCACGAGCTTGATCGGCTCCCCGTACAGGATGTTGTGCAGAAACTGCGTGAGCACGCGCGAGGAGCCTTCCTTGGGCGACTCGATGTTGTCGAGGTTGGGGCCGATCCAGTTGAAGGGGCGGAAGAGCGTGAAGCGAAGCCCTTCCGACTGTCCGTAGGCGTAGATCACGCGGTCCAGCAGCTGCTTGCTGCACGAGTAGATCCACCGCTGCTTGTGGATCGGGCCGTACACGAACGTCGATCGCTCCTCGTCGAACTCGGGGTCGGCGCACATGCCGTACACCTCGGAGGTCGACGGGAAGATCACGCGCTTCTTGTAGCGCACGCACTGCTTCACGATCCGCAGGTTCTCCTCGAAGTCGAGCTCGAACACGGCGATCGGGTTGCGCACATAGGTGGCGGGCGTGGCGATGGCGACGAGCGGCAGCACGACGTCGCACTTCTTCACCTGGTACTCGATCCATTCCTTGTTGATGGCGATGTCGCCTTCGACGAAACGGAAGCGCTTGTCGTCGAGGAACGGCTCGACCTTGTCGTAGGCCATGTCGAGACCGAAGACGTCCCAGTCGGTGGTGCGGAGGATGCGCTCGGTGAGGGCGTTGCCAATGAAGCCGTTGACGCCAAGGATCAGCACTCTCATGCGGTAGTCACGGAGTTGTGGTGGTGGTCGGTCATGATGCGGCGTCCGAGCTCGGCACCGGTGAGCTCCGGCTCACCCGCGCGTTGGGCGCTCACGATCTCGAGATAGCGATCATCGCCGCAGGCGACGACGAGTTTTCCGTCGCGACACTCGTGGTGTCCGGGCTGTGCGCCGTGGGCGGCGAGCGACGTCCGGCGCGATCGCCAGATGGTCGTGGTGCGCCCGGCGAGCGGCGCGAAGGCACCGGGGTACGGGTGCGACACGGCGCGGATGAGGTTGTGAATCTCGCCCGAGCTCCGGCACCAGTCGATGGCGCCGTCCTCGGGACGGCGGCGGCCGAAGTAGGTGGCCGCGGCGTGATCCTGCGGCCGACGCGACGCGGTGCCCGCTTCGAGCGCGTCGAGCTGGCGGGCGAGCACCCGCACCGCCGCGCCCGTGACGCGCTGCTGCACCTCGGCCGCGGTGTCATCGTCGCCGATCGCGACGCGTTCCGCGTCCACGATGTCGCCCGCGTCCGCCTTCGCGGTCATGACGTGCAGCGTGGCGCCTGTCTCCGTCTCGCCGTGCAGCACGGCCCAGTTCACCGGCGCGCGGCCACGGTACTTCGGAAGGAGCGAGCCGTGCATGTTGTACGCGCCCAGGCGGGGCACGGCGAGCACGCGCGACGGGAGCATGTGGCGGAAGTAGAACGAGAAGAGCAGATCGGGCTGCAGCCGCTCGAACGCGGCCACCTCGGCGGCATCCGTGAGGTTGCGATCGACGAAGACCGGGATGCCGTGCTCGTGCGCGAGCTGCCCGACCGACGGAAACCAGATCGTCTCGCCGGGCGCATCCGCGTGCGTGTACACCGCGACGACATTGGCGTTGCGCTCCAGCAGATGCGCGAGACAGGCGTGCCCCACGTCCGAGTAGGCGCAGACGACGATGCGCGGCCTCGTCATCGCCGCTGGCGGGCGGTGTCCGCGCCCTCGGTCCGGAGCGACATCGCCGAGGCGCCGTCGCCGCCATACACGTGGCGCACGAGGTACCGCGGGCGGCCGCGCACCTCGTGATAGATGCGGCCGATGTACTCGCCGACGATGCCGAGCCCGGCCATGAGCACGCCCATGACGAGGAACGCGAGCGCGAACAGTGTGAAGACGCCGTCCGCCTCGGACTGACGCAGCAGCAGGTAGCGGCGCACGAGCAGGTAGACGCCGAAGAGAAAG
The DNA here is from genome assembly GCA_036381735.1 of Gemmatimonadaceae bacterium. Taxonomy (GTDB): domain Bacteria; phylum Gemmatimonadota; class Gemmatimonadetes; order Gemmatimonadales; family Gemmatimonadaceae; genus DASSNR01. The sequence goes on from DASVCF010000060.1 coordinate 41,517, forward strand.
CCTCCGCTCGCCACCACGAAGCCGAAGAGCGTGAAGAGCTGCAGCGGCACGACCGAGAAGCCGGTCATGAGATCGAAGTTCAGGCGGAAGAGCCGGTACAGCGAGTACTTGGACTCGCCCGCGCTGCGCGCGGCGTGCTCGACGGGCACCTCGGCGGGGCGGCGCGAGAACGTCTGCGCCAGCGCGGGGATGAACGTCGCGTTCTCCTCGCACTTGTTGATGAGGTCGACGACTTCCCGCGAGTACGCGCGCAGCATGCAGCCGTAGTCGGTGAGCCGGATGCCGGTGATCTGCGTCGTCACGCGGCTCACCATCCACGATGCGATGCGGCGGAAGAGCGTGTCCTTGCGGCGCATGCGAATCCCGCCCACCGCGTCGTACCCCTGGTCGGTGAGTGCGAGCAGCTTGGGGATCTCCTCCGGCGGATTCTGCAAGTCCGCGTCGAGCGTGACGATGACATCGCCCGTGGCGTACGTGAACCCCGCGAGGATGGCCGGATGCTGGCCGAAGTTGCGCGAGAGCTCCACGACGCGGATGCGATGCGGGTGGTGCTCGGCGAACTCCTTGAGGATCGCGAGCGAGCGGTCGCGGCTGCCATCGTCCACGAGGATGACCTCCGAGGGACGATCGAGCGCATCGAGCACGGGGAAGAGCCGCGGGATGAGCCGCGGCAGGTTCGCCTCCTCGTTGAACACGGGGATGACGATCGACACCTTGCCCTGTGCCTGCGCCGTCATCGCGCGAAGCTCCGGCAGATGTCGCGCACCGCCTCGATCACGTCGCCCTGATCCTCGTCGTTCATCCCGGGGAAGAGCGGGAGCGACACGATGCGCTCGGAGACGAAGTGCGCGTCGGGGAAATCGTCCGGCTTCCACCCGAACGTGTTCGCGTAGTACGAGAATTCGTGCAGCGCGGTGTAGTGCAGCCCCGAGCCGATGTTGCGCTCCTTGAGCTCCTGCATGAAGCGATCGCGATCGATGGTGAGCGCGTCGATGTCCACGAGCGGCGTGTAGAGGTGCCACGCGTGGCGCGACGGATACGCCACACACTGTGGGAGGATGAGCCCGCGCAGATCGCGGAACGCCTCCTGATACACCGCCGCGAGTCGCGCGCGCGTCTCGATGAATCCGTCGAGCCTCGGCAGCTGGTGCAATCCGATGGCCGCCTGGATGTCCATCATGTTGTACTTGTAGCCGGGGAGCGCGATGTCGTAGCGGGGCGAGCCCGTCTTGCTGAACCGCTTCCACGCGTTGCGGTCCATGCCGTGGAACTTGAGCAGCGAGGCGCGCTCGAAGATCTGCTCGTCCTGCGTAACGAGCATCCCGCCCTCCCCCGTCGTGATGTTCTTGTTCGGGTGAAACGAGAACACCGACGTCGTAGGGAACGAACCGATGCGCCGTCCGCGGTACTCCGTCCCCACCGCGTGCGCCGCGTCCTCGATCACCGCGATCCCGCGCGATGCCGCCAGCTCGAGGATCGGATCGAGATCGACGGGCTGCCCCACGTAGTGGACGGGGATGATCGCGCGCGTCTTCGACGTGATCTTCCGCGCGATCTCCTCCACGCGAATCTGCAGCGTGCCCCGATCGATGTCCGCGAGCACCGGCGTCGCGCCGACGAGCACGATGAGATTCGCAGTGGCGGCGAACGTCATGGGGGTCGTGATCACTTCATCACCCGGCCCCACGCCGTGCGCGAGCAGCGCGAGGTGCAGCCCGGCCGTCGCCGACGACAGCGGCACGGCGAAGCGGCCGCCCACGTACTCGGCGAACATCGTCGCGAAGCGCTCCGTCTTCGGGCCGGTCGTGATCCATCCGGATTGGATGGAGTCGAGCAGCTCGTCGATCTCCGCCTGGCCAATGGACGGCCTGGCGAATGGCAGGAAGGTGGCGCGCGTGGAGCGGAGGGGCACGGCCGAGACGCGGGTCAGGAGGTGGGTGTGAAGTTCGACAGGACAATATACTTCTGATTTTCGCCCAGCGCGTGCGCCGGCGCATGCGTCGGCGCGTCGAACTCCGCGCGGTTCAGCTTGCGGACGACGACCACCAGGTGCTCGGGCGAGTCCCATCGCCGCCAGAACTCATCGTGGCTCCAGAGCGTCTCCGGCGCCTGCTGCCCGGCGGAGCCCAGCTCGCCTCGATAATCGGCCACCGCGATCGGCGCGTGGAGCACCCACGGAAGGATCTGCGGATACCACTGGTACGAGACGATCTGCGCCGCGTGTGCATCGCGCGCGATCACCGCCAGGCGATGCCCGGACAGATCTTCGGAGACGAGCGGGAGCGCGAGGATGAGCGCGAGATAGAATCCCCCCCACCCCGCGGCCGCGCTCATGAGCGCCGAGTGCGTGCAGCGGCGCGCGAGTCGTACGGCCCACCACGCGCCGAACAGGAGCAGCGCGCCGCCGAGGAGCGCGAGCGCCGTCGCGTGGTAGCGCGCGAGCCACCCGGACGCCACGCCGTACCCCACACCGCCGACGATCACGATCGACACAAGAACGGCGTGCACGACGAGCGGTGTGCGGGGGCGCGCGTCCCGCCGACACACGATGAACTTCGCGACCAGCGCGGCCGCCGCGGGCATGGCGGGGAGGATGTACGGCAGCAGCTTCGAGTGCGAGAACGAGAAGAAGACGAGGATGATGAAGAACCAGAGCGCGAAGAAGAGGTCGTCGCGATGCTGCACCAGCCAGTCGCGCCGCAACGAGCGCAGTGGACGCAGCGACTGCCCGAACAGCACCGTCCACGGGAGGAAGCCCACAATGAACGTGAGCACGAAGTAGTAGACGGGCCCGTTGCGCCCCGCTTCCGGAGTGGCGAAGCGCTTGAAGTGCTCGTGAATGAAGAAGAATCTGGAGAACCCAGGGTTGGCTCGCTCCATGAGCACGAACCATGGCGCGACGACGAGCAGGAAGACGATCGGCGCCCACGACACGAAGAACTCGCCGAGGCGCCGCCACCGCCCGAGCATCGCGATCCACGCCAGGAAGACGAGCCCCGGAAAGACGATGCCGATGAGCCCCTTGGCCAGCATCGCGAGCGCCGCACCGAGTCCGAGCAGCGCGAGCGGACCCTGCGCGGAGCGCCCTTCCTCTCGGCGCAGCAGAAATGCGCGCAGCGCGAAGAACGCGAGCGTCATGCCGAAGGTGAGCACGCCGTCGGTGACGTTGTACCGCCCGAGCACGAATGACAGAGGTGCGGAGAGAAAGATGAGCGCCGCCCAGAGCCCCCACGTGGGGAGTGCCGCGCTCTCGAGTCCGACAACGAGAATGGCCGCCGTGCCGACGGCGGCGATGCGCGTCGGCAGGCGCGCCGCGAACGCCGTCGTGCCGAGCACGCGCATGGACGCCGCGTTCGCCCAGTACAGGAGCGGCGGCTTCTCGAAGTAGCGCAGGCCATCGAGGTGCGGCGTCACGAAGTCGTGCGACGCGAGCATCTCGCGCGGAATCTCCGCATAGCGCGCTTCATCGGGCTCGGCGAGCCACGAGCCGGGGAGCTCGATGAAGAGCAGGAGCACGAAGATGCCGAGCAGCGTGACGAGCCGGCCGCGAGGTGACAGGCGTTGGATCATGCGTGAGAGTTGGAGCGAGGAGCGTCAGAGCATCCAGCGAGGAGCGTCAGAGCACGCGGAGCACGTCTTCGACGGGCCCCGCGTCGCCGTTGCCGAGCAGCGCGACGATGTCGCTCATGACCGCGCGCGAGCGCGGCCAGGCGACGCGTGCCATCGCGTCGGGCACGGAGAGCCATTCGGCGCGTACGTGCTCAGGGCCGAGCGTCACCTCGGCCCCGTCGTTCACGAATGCGGCGAACACGACGGCCAGCATGACGGTGTCGATGGTGTGCAGATAGAACGGTTGAACGGTCACATTGTAGAGGCGAGCGATCGTGAGCCCAGTCTCCTCGCGCACCTCGCGCACGGCGGCCTGTGCGGGAGTCTCGCCCTGCTCGATGTGGCCGTGCACGACTTCCCACGCGCCGGTGCACCGCGTCCCCTCGCCGCGCTGCAGCAGGAGTATTTCCCACGCACCGGGCGATCCGCGAAGCAGGTACGCATCGATGCTGCCGACCTTGGCGAGGGTCATGGAAGCCGAGTCACAGTATTCCCCACAGATCGCGCGAGATGTCCGCCGATACCGTCCACCCTCCGTCACGGAGCCCGCGCGCCACATCGATGCGAAGCAGATTGAAGAACACGAGCGCGCCCACTCCCACCGATGGATACCATCCCACGCGCGAAGCACGGAATGGCGCGGGCCGGGCGATGTAGATGGTGTTCACGAATGGCGCGAGCGTCGCGGACGCGGGCGCGCGCCCGAACCTGCCGAGCGGAATCCCGACGAACGGAACGGGGACGCGCCACTCGATGCGCTGGCTCGCGGCCAGCCGCGCCGCGAACGCGTGATCGTCGTAGCCAGGGCCGGTCGTCGGCCCGCCGAGGAAAATGTACTCCTGCGGAGGCGCGGCGGGCGAGCCGCCAACCGCGCCGAGTGCGGTGCGGAGAACGAGCCGCTCATCGCCGACGGGGCGCTCGATGTCGGCGGAGAGAAACGCTCGGCCGAAGTGCGGCGACGAACCCGCGATCGGCGTGTCGCGCCCCTGGAAGAATCCGCCGCGCAGCTCGCCGGTGAGCCGGAGCTCGGTGCCGAACCACGAGAGCGATGTGGGCCGCTCGAAGCCGAGCGACATCCGCTGCTCGCGAATCGACCAGGCCGGGATCGTTGGCGCGTAGGTGCGTGTGGCGGGTGTCGCGTGCACGGCCAGCGCGTCCTGCGTCTCGTAGCTCCCGGTGAGGTGCCAGCGGAGTCCCACGTGTCGGCCCATGTCGACGCCGATCCCCGCGGCGCGCACGTCGTACGGCTCGGTGTAATCGCTCCCGTACTCCTGCGCAGAGAGACTGTTGCGGACGAGCGAGGTCTCCTCGAGGTCGCGCGCATCGCGGTAGCTCCGCTCGGCGAAGAGCTGGACAGATCCCGCGCCCGCGCGCTGGACGTTGAGTGCGACCCGCCCCTTCGCCTCGTGGTCGGCGAAGCCCCAGCGTCCGAGTAGCCCGAGGCTCCGGCCGGCGCCGAAGCGCACCGTCGCGCCGCCGCCAAGCGCGAGTCCCTCCACGCGGTTCACGCGCACGAAGTCCGAGATGTGGCGCGCGGAGAGCGAGGCGCCCGTCGTCTTCTGCAACACGGCGGCCTGCACCATCTGGCGCGCCTGTTCCTGCACGCGAGCGACGTCGGCCGCCGTCACCTTCCGAACGTCGAGCGGGAGCGAGTCGAGTACGCGCCCGTGCCATGGATAGCGGGCGAGGTCGGCGGGCGGGAGCTGCACGATCTCCGGGCCGGCGAACATCCCCGGGGGCATGCCGGTGTTCACCTTGTAGCAGCAGATCTCCCAGCGGCCGCGGATGATGCCGCGCGCGGGGAAGTCGAGCCAGGTGCCGGAGCGTCGGATCTCGATCTCCTGATGGCGCGGCAGCCAGTAGCGCCCCTGCACCAGCGCGTTCTCGAGCACGATCGACACATCGTCGAGCTGCTTGTCGATGTACGCATCGCGCGTGAAGCTGAACATCATCCGGACCACGTCCGCGGTGCCCCGATCGATGTACACCGCGCCGACCACACGCGCGGCCTGCTGGTCGCGCGGCCGCACGCGCACCTCGTACACCTCGAGCGTGCGATCGGGGAGGCGATACTCGAGCGAGTCCTCGATCGCGAAGTCGTAATCGGCGAGGCCGATGGGCGAGAGCGGATGCGGAACGTCACGCACCTCGTCCCCTTCCCCGAGACGGATGATGCTCGGGAAGTTGTTCTGCACGATGCCGAGGTGATCGCGATGGTAGCGGATGTCGGTGGGCGCGAGGAGCGTGTCGCGTCGACCGATGATCACCTGCTTGCTCAGATTGGGCGCACGCCAGTAGACTTCCAGCGCGAGCTGATCCGCCTTCACCACCTTCGGCGGCTCGGTGAATTCGCCCGACTCGTCGCCGAGCTGCGCGAGGAAGGTGACGTAGCCGTGGGCGGTGGCCGTGTAATCGATGAGTGCCGTGTCGGCGAGCTGCTCGGCGCGTCGCGCGGTCGCGCGCTCGACGAGTGCGCGGGTGCGCGCGTCGTTCCAGTGCTGTGCGAGCGCCGGCACCGGCGCGGCGACGAGCCCCACCAAGACACAACACGCGGCGAGCAGCGCCGCGAGGATGCGAAGCATGATTCGGGAATTTCGTGGGGGGACGGAGGTGGGGCAAGCGGGGAGAGCTCCGGGTTGTGGGTGATGAGTTCTGGGTTGTGAGTGGGCCCTCGACCACTCGGAACGCCGTACTCACGACCCATCACCCACAACTCACAACCCACAGCTCAGAGCTCACGGCCCACTTCACCTCCCCATGACCTTCTCTACGTTCTCCTCTCTCGCCCGCCCCGGCGCCCTCGTGCCGGTGTGGCGCGATTGTCTGCTCGATACCGAGACGCCGGTGTCCGCGTTCGCGAAGCTCCGGCGCGGGCCGTTCGCCTTTCTGCTCGAGTCCGCGCCCGCGGGCGGCGAGACGTGGGCGCGCTACACGTTCATGGGGACGGAGCCGCGCGCGGCGTGGCGCCTGCGCGATGGCGTGGTCGACGACTGGACGCCCGAGCGCGGCTGGCACGGCGAGCGGCGACCGGCAGATCCACTCGCGGATCTGCGCGCGCTCATCGCTGCGTACGAGCCGGTTGATGCGCCGGAGCTCGGAGCGTTCTGGAGCGGCGCCGTCGGGTACTTCGGGTACGATGTCGTCCGCCTCATCGAGCGGCTGCCCGACGCGCCGCCGAAAGGGCTGAACGTTCCGGATGCACTCTTCGTCTTCACGCGCACGCTGGTCATCATCGACAATCTGCGGGCGCAGGCCCGTGTCGTCGTCGGCGTGCCCATCCCCGAGGGCGCCACCGAAACGGACCTTCGCCGCCTCTACGATGCGGCGGAGCGCGACATCGAGGACACGATCCAGCGGCTGCACGCGCCCGGACATCTTCCCGCGCTCGACCTCGATCGCTCGGCGTCGCCGGTGTGCGGCACGTCGCGCTACACGCGCGAGCAGTTCATGCGCGACGTCGAGCGCATCCGCGACTACATCTTCGCGGGCGACTGCTTCCAGGCGCTGCTCGCCCGGCGCATCGAGGTGCCGCTCGACTTCGATCCCGCAGCGCTCTATCGCGCGCTGCGCGCGCTCAATCCGTCGCCGTACATGTACCACCTCGTACTCGACGGCGTGGAGCTCGTGGGGAGCTCGCCCGAGCTGCTCGTGCGCGTCGCGAACGGAAAGGTGACGGTGCGCCCCATCGCCGGCACGCGGAAGCGCGGTCTCACCGCCGAGGAAGACGCGCAGCTCACCGGGGAGTTGCTGGCCGATGAGAAGGAGCGCGCCGAGCACGTGATGCTCGTGGACCTCGGCCGCAACGATGTCGGACGCATCGCGCAGTTCGGCACCGTCGAGGTGACGGACCTCATGGTGGTGGAGCGCTACAGCCACGTGCTCCACATCGTGAGCCAGGTGGAGGGCGCACTCCCGCCCGATTCATCAGCCATCGACGCGTTCAAGGCCACCTTCCCCGCGGGGACGATGACCGGTGCGCCCAAGGTGCGCGCGATGCAGATCATCGATGAGCTGGAGCCGGAGCGGCGCGCCGCGTACGCGGGCGCGATCGGCTACATCGCCGCGGGCGATCGGCGGATGGATCTCGCGATCACGATCCGCACGTGCGTCATCGCGGACGGTGTCGCGTCCGTACAGGCGGGCGCCGGCATCGTGGCCGACTCGGTGCCCGAGCGCGAGTGGGAGGAGACGGAGAACAAGGCGCGCGCGCTGCTCACCGCGATCGCGCAGGTGCGAGGGATGCGCGGCAACCGGTGACCGCGCGCTACTCGAGGTGCACGTTGAGGAGCGGCAGCAGCTTGAACGGCACGGGGTTGTTTCGCGCGTAGTTGAGCAGGCCGAGCTGCACGCCGAACAATCGGCGCGCGTAGTTGAAGATGCCGATCGTCAGCCCGTGCTGCTCCCCTCGCACGTCGTTCACGGCGCTCGCGGAAAAGCCGGTGAACCGCCCGTCGTCGGTGATGCGCATGTACGCGGGCGCGATCACCGCGCCGGTCACGTCCGTTCCGCCGGCCGCTGCGCCTGACAGCAGCACGCCTTTCACTACGGGTGCGCCGACTCCGACGCCGGCGATCCCGAGCCCTCTGAGCGTTCCGCCGGCGCCGGCGCCGATGCCGCCGAAGACGATGCCCGTGATGTTGCCGCCCGCGCCTGCGCCGACCAGCGCCGCCGCGATCCCCGTGATGTTGTCCCCCGCCCCGACACCGACGCCGCCGAGCGCCACCCCCTTCAGGTCGTTCCCGACCCCGACGCCGATACCGCCGATCGCGAGCCCTGTGAGCGCGTCACCGGCGCCGACACCGACACCGGCGAGCGTGATGCCTCTGACGTTCCCGCCACCGCCCGCTCCCAGGCCGGCAAGTGTGATCCCGTCGAGATTGCCTCCCGCACCGGCACCCAACCCGCCGAGCAACACGCCACGCATGTCGTTCGCGCCGCCGGCACCGAGGCCGCCGATCGTGATGCCGACCAGGTCGCCCCCGCTCCCCACACCGAGACCGCCGAGCATGATTCCGGACAGGCGATCACCCGCACCGAGTCCCAACCCGCCGATGCCGATACCGGTGATCCGGTCGTCGCCCTCGATACCGCCCACGCCGAGCGCGAGCCCCGCAATGTCGCGCGCGCCGGTGAGCGGCACGCCGAGCGCGACACCTCGCACGATCCCCGTCGGATCCGTGCGCGGCGACCAGATCGTGACGTTGATGCCGTTCACGCTCTCCAGCCGGCTGTCGCGAAAGTTGAGGCGCACCCCGTTGATGCCGCGCGAGTCCCCGATGCTCAAGCCGTAGCCATCGACGGCGAGGTTCAGCCCGTGGGTATCCTGCGCCGCCAGCCGAGGGCTGTCGAGCGCGACGAGGAGCAATGGCAGCAGGACGGAAATCGAGAGTCGTGTGGTGATGGACATGGCGGGCGTGGCGAAGGGGAACCACATGCTCCGGGGCGAGCCGCTGCGCGCGAGCCGGCACGGTTCCTTCTACGACCGGCACACGATGCGGTTTCAGTGTACGTCATCGTCCGTCTATGCGCACGCGTGTGCTCGTGACATATTGAGGGCACCATGCCGTACCGGCTGACCAGCACCGATGGCGCGCACTCGTTCGAGCTGCGCGAGGACGTCCCGCTCGTGGTGGGCCGCGCGCCGAGCAGCGATGTGCCGCTCTTCCATCCCACCATTTCGCGCCGGCACGCGCGTCTGGAATGTGATGCGTCGGCGATCCACGTGAGCGATCTCGGCTCGAGCAACGGGACGTACGTGAACGGGCAGCGCGTCGACTGCGCGCGCGTCGAGCCGGGCGATACGATCACGTTCGGGCAGCTCAGCTTTCACCTGGGCGCGATCCCCGCGCCGGTCGGTGCCCCGACGATCCTCGCCGACAGCCCGCTGAGCCCGGTTCCGGAAGTGACCATCGTGCGCCAGCGGCCGGCGCAGCAACCCGCCGACGCGCTCTCCGCCGCGTTGCACTTGGAACGCGCGGCTGAGCCGCCTGCCACGACGCCGCCCGACGCGTCCCACATTCGCACCGAGCGGATGCTCGCGCTCCTGTTGGACGTATCGAAGGGGCTATCGCGCGTCACGGACCTCGAGGCCCTGCTCGACAAGATCGCCGCCTTCGTCTTCCAACTGCTCGGCGCGGATCGTGTCTCGATCATGCTCGCGAACGAGAGCGGCGAGCTGGTGCCGAAGGTCTCGCGCGACCGCCGTGGAACGGAAGCGGGCCGCACGGTGCCGCGCTCCATCGCGCGCACCGTGGTCGAGAAGAAGGTTGCGGTGCTGACGGACAACGCGGCCGAGGACAGCCGTTTCGGGGGGCAGTCGATCGTGCGCCAGCGCGTGCGATCCGCCATGTGCGCGCCGCTCATCGGGAGCGAGGGACGGGTCCAGGGGATCCTGTACGTCGACAACGTCACGACGCCGCAGCGCTTCACGGATGAAGACCTGGATTTTCTCGTCGCGTTCTCCGGGCTCGCGGCCGTCGCCATCGAGAACCACGCGTTCTCCGAACGCATTCGTCGCGAGCAGCTGGTTCGCAGCAACTTCGAACGCTACTTCGCGCCGAGTCTCGCGGCACGCATCGCGAGCGCGCCGGATGCGGTGACGTTGGGCGGGGGCAAGTGTACCGTCGCCATTTTGTTCAGCGACATTCGCGGCTTCACACCGCTCGCCGAAGGGATGCGCCCCGACGAGGTCGCGCTGCTCCTCACCGAATACTTCAGCGTGATGGTCGAGTGCGTGTTCCGGCACGGCGGGACGCTCGACAAGTTCATGGGCGATGCGCTCATGGCACAGTGGGGTGCGCCCATCGCGGTGCCGGACGCCGCGGACCGCGCATTGCAGGCGGCACTGGACATGATGCGCGAAATGGAAACGCTCAACGCGACGTGGCGCGCGGCCGGCCGCCCGACGCTGCAGATCGGGATCGGGCTCAACGCGGGCGAGGTGTTCGCCGGCAACATCGGCTCGGCGCGCCGGCTCGAGTTCACGGTCATTGGCGACGCCGTGAACATCGCGAGCCACCTCTGCTCCATGGCCGACGCCGGTGAGATCCTCTGCACGGAGACGATTCACCCGGCGGTGCGCGAGCCGCTCGTCGCCACCGAGCGCGGCACGCTCGAGCTCAAGGGGAAGATGCGATCGGTGCCGGTATACAGCGTACGGCATGCCTGAGCGACCCGCCACGCCGCCCGGCTACACGCGCGTCATCCGGCGCGGCATCGAAGCGGTCGCCCTCGCGAGCGTCGCGCGCGTCATCGAGCAGCTGCTGGCGGAAGGGACGCTCTATCAGTATGCAGAGCACCATCCGGAGGCGCGCATGCTCGTCGGACGCGGGATCGTCTACGCGGTTCCGCTCCCCGACGGCGGGCCGTCCGTCGTCGTGCGCCACGCGCGCCACGGCGGTCTGCTCGCGCCGCTCACCGGCGACCGCTTCCTCGGCCGCACGCGTGCACCGCGCGAGCTCGATGTCGCGCTCCGTCTCGCGCGTGTTGGCGTGCCCACGCCGGAGATCGTCGCCTACGCGATCTACCCGGCCGGCGTGTCGACGTACCGCGCCGATGTCGTCACACGCGAGGTACACGATTCACGCGATCTGGCGAGCGCGCTGGCGGACGACCCTGCCCCCGCGCTCAAGCGCGACCTGCTCGCCGCCACCGCCAAGCTCCTGGCGCGACTCGCCGCCGCCGGCGCCCGGCACCCCGACCTCAACCTCAAGAACGTGCTCATCGCCCGCGATGCGAATGGCGACCCCGAGGCATGGGTGCTCGACGTCGACCGCGTCTGGTTCGACGTGCCGGGCGCACCGCGCGTGAACGAGGCCAACCTGCGCCGCGTGGGCCGCTCCGCTCGCAAGCTCCGTCGGACGCGCGGGCTCGACATCCAGGAGGCGGACCTCCTCTGGCTCTCGGCGACCGTGGACGAGGCCGTCGGCGCGCGAGCTTGATGTTCACGACGAAATGACGTTGTCATTCCGAGGGAGGGTTGTCATCCCGAGCAGAGCGAGGGATCTCCTCGCGCCGGCCCGAGATTCCTCGCGTCGCTCGGAATGACAAGCATCCACCGAGATTCCTCGCTCCCCTCGGAGTGACCGCATCGCATGCGCCCGATGACATCGATCTCTCTCGACCGCGTCTGCATCGTCATGATGAGCGCCATCGGCGACGCCGTGCACGTGCTGCCGGTGGTGACTGCGCTCAAGCGATATGCGCCCGGCTCGCGCATCACCTGGGTGCTGCAGCCCGGGCCCGCATCGCTCGTGCGCGGGCACCCCGCGGTGGATGACATCGTGGTGTTCGACAAGCGGCGCGGCTGGCGCGGGCTGCTCGACGTGCGCCGCGCCCTCGCCGAGCGGCCGGCGGATCTGGTGCTCGCGCTCCAGGTGTACTTCAAGGCGGGGCTCGTGACCGCATTGTCGCGCGCGCCGGTGAAGCTCGGCTTCGATCGTGCCCGCGCGCGTGACCTCAACTGGCTCGTCACCAATCGGCGCATACCGCCGCACGCGCCGCAGCACGTGCAGGACCAGTACTTCGAGTTCCTCGACGAGATCGGCGTGCCGTACGAGCCGGTGGGATGGGGACTCGGGCCGTGGCCGCACGAGCGCGAGCTGCAGCGCGCGTTCTTCGCGCAGCTCGATCGCCCCGTCGCCACGCTCGTCATCGGCTCGAGCCATCCGCAGAAGGAATGGATCCCCGAGCGCTGGGCCGAGCTCGTCGACGTCCTGTACGAGGACTTCGGCCTCCAATCGGTGCTGGCCGGCGGGCGGTCCGAGCGCGAGCTGCAGACGGAGCGCGTCATCCTCGATCGCGCGCGGCATCGTCCCCTCTCGACGCTCGGCGTTCCGCTCCGCGAGCTGGTCGGCATCCTCGACGGGTCGGCGCTCGTCGTCTCGCTCGACACCGCACCGCTCCACATGGCGGTGGCGCTCGACCGCCCGGTCGTGAGCCTCATGGGGTACAACAACCCGAAGCGCGTGGGCCCGTATCGCCGGTTCCACGATCTGATCGTGGACGCGTACGGCGAGCCCGGCGAGGACTACCCGATCTCCATGGCGCACCGGCTCGACCGCATGCCGCGCATCCAGGTGCGCGACGTGGTCGAGAAGGTGCAGCGGTGGCGGGAGTGCTACTACGAGGGGTGAGCGATCCGGTACTGCGGATCGTTGTACATCTTGAACTGGCGGTACACCTTCGGCACGACCTTCCCCGAGGCAATGTCGCCGAGGAGCGTGGTGAGCTCGGCGGCCAGATCGTCACGCTGCATCCGCATCACGGCGAGCTTGTCCATGCACCGCGCGCGAAACTCCGGCGTCGCATCGCTCCGCTCGGCCTGCTCCTGCATGTGGTAGATCTTCAGCTCGATGATGCTGAGCTTGTCCGCCAGCCAGCCGACCGTCTCAGCCATGCGCGCCGCTCCGGGCCTGATGCTCGTGCACGACGCGCAGCACCTCGGCGTCGATGCGCTCGATGAGATCGTTGCGCCGCTGATTGAGCTTGTCGATGTTCCGCTTCGCGGCCGCCACCTGGTGATCGTCCTCCACGCGCGCCTTGTCCTCTTCGTGCCAGAGCTCGATGTTCGTCTGCGCGAGGCGCGCGATGAGTCCGCCGATCGTCTCGTCCATCGTCCGTTCAGTCCTGTGGGTTGAATCGTGCCGCAATGTAGCGACGCCCGCGTCGCGCAGGGAGCGGCCATCGCATCGAAGCAGCCGCCGCGCCGGTGGACGTCACACTGGATCACACGCCTGCAGCAGCTTCCGCGCCGCCGCGAGCACCATGTCGGGCGTGATCCCCGCCGTGAGATCGTGCCCCGCGGCCGCGAGCCGCGTCGCGTGAGCCAGCGTGAGCACCGGCACGCTCTCGTCGCGCACCACCGCGACCGTCGGCCACACGGGGCTCCACGCGATGTGCGACGTCGAGCCGAAGACGGTGACACGCGGAATGTCGATCGCGTCCGCCATGTGCGCGGGCCCGGTGTTCGCCGAGATGAGCAGGCGACAGGTGGAGAGCATGCCGAGGAAGTGCCGCAGATCGGGGACGTTCGCCACCACCGCCGACTGCGAGCGCTCGAGGAATTGCTCGACGCGCGCATCGTCACCCGGCATGTGGAACAGAATCGGCGCGTACCCCTCGGCCGCGAGGCTCTCGGCGACCTCGGCAAAGCCGGTCGCACGCCACGTGCGCGCCTGGTCCTGCGATCCCAGCACGAGCCCCACGCGCGGGCGGTCGGGCGCGAGCCCCAGCGCCTGGCAGTCCGCCTCGCCCCGCGCGCGCTCGGCTTCGGCGAGGTAGAGCCGCGGTCGTGGCTCGCCCACCGGGATGCCGAGCAGCTCGAGCAATCGTTGGCGCTCGCGCACCACGTACTCGGGCGGCCGTTCGCGCGACAACCGGTGCGTGTACACCCATCCCCACCCGCGCACATCCCACCCCGCCCGCACGCGCGCGCGGGACATGAGTGAGAGCATCGCGGTGCGCGGGTTGGACTGCACGTCGATGATCCAGTCGTAGCGATGCGCGCGCACCAGGCGCCACATGCGCACCGGTCGGCGACGGTCGAGCACGATGCGCCGATGGATGAGCGGGTGCTCGCGCAGCAGCGGCTCGGCGGCGTGCCCGACGAGGAAATCGATCTCCGCGTGCGGGAAGGCGCGATGCAGATCGTGCAGCAGCGCGCTCGTGAGCACGACGTCGCCGAGACGACGGATCTGGATGAGCAGGATGCGACGGGGCGTGGCGCCGCCGTTCAACGAGTGATGCACGGACATGTCGAGGATGCTATCATTCCCCGATGCCGCGCGCCATGCTTTCGCGTTTCCGGCCCCCTCCGTCCGCGCAGTGACCGCACCCACCAGCCCTGCCCTGTCCGCCGCCCCGAGGTCGCTCGGCGTGCCCCTCGATCGCGTTTGCATTGTGATGCCGAGCGCGGTTGGGGACGCGGTGCACGTCCTCCCCGTGATCAACGCCATCAAGCGCGCGAACCCGGGGACGCACATCAGCTGGGTGCTGCAGCCCGGGCCCGCGTCGCTCGTACGCGGCCACCCCGCGGTGGACGACATCATCCTCTTCGACCGCAAGCGCGGCTGGCGCGCGTTCGCCGATGTGCGCGATGCGCTCCGCGCGCGCCAGTACGACGTCGTGCTCGCAATGCAGGACTACTTCAAGGCCGGACTCATCACGTCGTTCGCGCGCGCGCCGATCAAGCTCGGCTACGATCGTGTGCGGGCGCGTGATCTCACGTGGCTCCTCACGAACCGCCACCTCGCGCCGCGGCGTCGGCAGCACGTGCAGGACGAGTACCTCGAGTTCCTCACGACCTTGGGCGTGCCCGCGGAGCCCATCGAGTGGGGACTCGGCCCGTGGCCCGAGGAGCGCGCGTGGCAGCGCGAGTTCGTGCAGCAGTTCGATCGCCCTCTCGCCGCGCTCGTGATCGGGAGCAGCCGGCCGGCCAAGGATTGGATCGCCGAGCGATGGGCCGCGGTGGCGGACGCGCTGTGGGAGCAGTACGGGTTGCACCCCGTGCTCGTGGGCGGCCGTTCGCCGCGCGAGGTCGAGACGGAGCGTGTGATCCTCGAGCGCGCGCGCCACCTACCGTTCTCCGCGCTCGACAGCGGGCTGCGGCGCCTCGTCGGCATTCTCGATGCCTCGGCGCTCGTCGTCTCGCTCGACACGGGCCCGTTGCACATGGCCGTCGCGCTGCAGCGCCCGGTCATCAGCCTGATCGGTTTCAGCAACCCGCTCCGAACCGGTCCGTACCGCCGCTACGACGATCTCGTGGTCAACGCGTACGGAGAGATGTGGACGCGCGACGCGCTGGCCACCGATCGGCGGCCGGATCGCATGCACGTGATCGACGTGCGGGACGTGTTGGAGAAAGTCGAGCTGTGGCGCGAGCGCTACCGCGACTCACGACGTCGGGTGTGACACCACGCGCAGCGTCGTGAAATCGTAGACGATCCCCAGCCGCCGCATGAGCTGCACGAGCCGCATCAGCGCGAGCCCCATCACCGCGAAGTAGTCGCCATCGATGCGCTCCACGATCGTCGCGCCGTACCCCTGGATGCCGTACGACCCCGCCTTGTCCATCGGCTCCCCCGTGGCGATGTAGGCGGCGATCTCCTCGTCGGACAGATCGCGGAACGTCACCGCCACCGACTCGACGGTCGACTCCATCCGCCCGTGCCGTGACACCGCCACCGCGGTGAAGACGGTGTGCGTCCTGCCGCTGAGCATGCGGAGCATCCGCGCCGCATCGCGCGCGTCGCACGGCTTGCCGAGGATCTGCTCGTCGATCACCACGGTCGTGTCCGCCGAGATGACGAGCGCGTCGGGGTGGCCGCCCGCCACCACGCGCCCCTTCTCCCGCGCCACGCGCTCGGCGTACGCGATCGGCGGCTCGCCGCGGTGCACCGATTCGTCGATGTCGGCCGGCATCACCGTGTGCGGGATGCCGATCATAGCGAGCAGCTCCGTGCGCCGCGGCGAGCCCGACGCGAGAATGATGGGAAGCGCGCTCATCGCTCGAGCCACAGCGTGACGGGGCCGTCGTTCACGAGCTCCACATCCATCATCGCGCCGAACTCCCCCGTCTCCACGTGCACGCCGCGCTCGCGGAGCATCGCGACGAAGCGCTCGTACAGCGCCTCGGCCGCTTCGGGTCGCGCGGCCTCGATGAAGCTCGGCCGCCGCCCCTTCTGCGCGTCCCCATAGAGCGTGAACTGCGAGACGACGAGCATGGCGCCGTCCACGTCCGAGAGCCCGAGGTTCATCTTCCCCTCGGCGTCGCCGAAGAGTCGCAGTCCGATGAGCTTGTCCGCCATCCAGGTGAGCTGGGTTTCGCTGTCGGCGTGCGTGAAGCCGACGAGAATGAGAAAGCCGGTGCCGATGCGCCCCGTGATCCGGCCATCCACCCGCACTTCGGCGCGCAACACGCGCTGCAGCAGAACTCGCATGGTGGAGGAAGATGAGGGACACCCACGCAATCGGCAACGCGAAGGCGATGCGAAACGCGGGACGTGCGCGGTTTCGCGTGGGACGGTACGCACCGCGCCGTGCGAGCCGTACCGCCATGCAATCCGTGCCGCGCGGTACGAGCTGAACGTGCCGGCAAAACGAGACGACGAACGCGGGGAGCGTGCGTCGTCATTTGCCCGTGCGGAACGGCGTCCGTGCCGCGCCGCTGCTCCTACTCCACCGTCACCGACTTGGCGAGGTTGCGCGG
>DASVCF010000061.1:0-8761 GCA_036381735.1 Gemmatimonadaceae bacterium
GCGGTGATGTGGACGCGCGTCTCACAGCGCCCCTCCACGTAGTGGAGCCCTTCGCTGAGCGCGATGTAGTTCATCTCCATCCACCGCTTCACCTGCTCCGCCGATTTCACCACCGTGCCGAACGGCGCGGGGAGCACCGGCGTGCGGCGGAAGATCCGACGCACGAGCTCCACGGCCCGATCGACATCCTCCGGATCGCCGCCCAGCGCCTCGAACGGCGCCGGCCGTACGATCGCGCCCAGATCGCGAAACGTGATCACGCTCGCATCGGGCGCGACGAGTGCGGCCTCACCGCCCTCGAGCAGCACCACGGCATACAGCCGCAAGCCACTCACAGCCACGAGCGCCACCTCAGGATGGCGATCAACGCCGCCCCCAGCACGACCTGCACGCCGAGCATCGTCCAGAAGCCGTACGACGCATGCGCCAGCGGGATATCCGCGAGGTTCATCCCCCAGATGCCGCTCACCACCACGAACGGAATGCTCAACGTCGCGACGATCGTCAATCCCTTCGTCACCACGGCGAGCCGGTTCGACACCTGCGTGAGGTAGGCATCCAGCGTACCGCTCAACAACTCCCGATAGGTCTCGAGACTGTCCGTGATGCGCAGTACGTGATCGTAGATGTCGCGGAAATAGACCTGTGACTCGGGCGTGAGGAGCGCGCTGGGACGGTTCGTGAGGATGTTGAACACCTCGCGCTGCGGCGCGAGATAGCGCCGGAGCCCGAGTACCACCCGCTTCACGTCGAAGATGTCGCGCATCGTCCCGGGATCGAAGCGCACGAACACGCGCTCCTCCACGTCGTGCATGTACTCATCGACGCGATCGAGGATCGGGAAGTACGCATCGATGGCCATGTCCATCATCGCGTGCATGAGCCGTTCGGCGCCGCGGCACAACAACTCGGGCTGACGCGCCAGCTGCTCGGTCACCTCCGTGCAGGGGTGCGACGGACCCGCGTGCACGGTCACCAGATAGTTCTGCCCCAGAAAGAAGTAGAGGTTGAAGGTGCGGAGGTCGAAGGGGTCATCCGTCCGTTCGTCGAACGCCACGCCGCGGACCACGGTGAACAGAAAGCCGTCGTACTCCTCGAGCTTGACGCGCGTGTTCGGGTTGAGCACGTCCTCGATAGCGAGCGGGTGGAAGTGGAACACCTTGTCGAGCAGCGCGAGCTGGTGACGGTTGGTGGAATCGACATCCACCCACAGTTGCCCCACATCGGATGCGACGAGCGCCGCGAGCTCGGCGGGCGTGAGGTCGGTGCGGACGGTCCCATCGGGAGCGCTGTACACGCTGCGCGCGCGATCGCCGTCGCCGACGATCGTGCGGACCGCTGGTTCGGCGTGATTTACCGCTCCCTCTCGTGGGGCCATTTGATTCCGGTGATGAGCTGAAAGCCAATCGTGCGCTCCCGCGACAGCTCGCGGATGAGCGTGGTCTCGCGCTCCACCGCGCTGCGGGCTTCCCGCCAGCCGCGCCGTCGCCACGCGCGGCCGACGATCTGCATCTTCTGCCGCCAGGTGAGCCCCGGCGGCCGCTGCGCCGCGCCCTGCCCCGTCCCCCGTCCGCCGGGCGGCCCCGATGTCCAGTCCTCCACGCGCAGCTCCACCACCCCCGCATCGCGCAGCATCTGCTTCCATTCGACGAGCAGGTGCGGCCGCAGCCCCAGCCGCTCGACGATGGGCTCGCGCTCGTGCTCCGCGATCTCCGATGTCCACGTCGGCTGCAGAAGGACGACCGCGCCCATGGGCTTGGTCACACGCACCAGCTCCGCCACCGCTCGCTCGGGGCTTGCGGCCGCCGAGAGCGCCGGGTCCCCGATGGCGATGTCGAACACCGCCGTCTCGTGCGGCAGGTCGTCGAGCGGCGCGCGTTCGTACTGGATCGGATTGGCCGTGCCGAGGGTCCGCGCACGTGCCTCCGCGAGTTGCAGGGACTCGACGTCGGGATCGACGCCGGTGACGGAGGCGCCGGTACGGAGCGCGAACCACTCGGTCGCCGTACCCGTGCCGCACCCCGACACGAGGATCTCGTGTTGGGGCCCCGCCTCGGTGAGTTGCGCGACCTCGCGGAAGAGGTCATCGACGGTCGCACGCCATCGACCGAGCACCGCCATCTGCACCAGCCGAAGCACCGCCGGCACTGGCGGAACGCGCGGAGAAGCGCTCATGACGGAGGAAAATAGGATGGGACGGGGAGAGGGGGAAGAGAGCTGTGAGCTGTGAGTAGCTCTGAGTGGAGGTCGTGAGCTCGACCATCCAGGGAACGTCGGGCTCACAGCCCGCTCACAGCCCACAGCTCAGAGCTCACAGCTCACAGCCCCTCCGTCACTCTCCGAGCAGCCCTTCCAGATGCACGACGCACGCGTCACCGAGGCGCGACGGATTGTAGCCGCCCTCGAGCGCGCTCACCACGCGCCCGCCGCACCAATCGTTGGCGCGCTCGACGAGCCAGCGCGTCAACGCATCCACGTGCTCCATCTCGAGCGTGAACGCGCCGAGCGGATCGCCACGAAGCGAGTCGAAACCGGCGGAGATGAGCACGAGATCCGGCGTGAACTCACGCGTGGCGGCATCGACACCGCGCTGCAGCGCTTCCACGTAGCGTGCGGGCGCGAGGCTCGGCGGCATCGGGATGTTCCACACGTTGCCCCGCCCGCGATCGTCCGCGGCACCCGTGCCCGGATACCACGGCCACTGGTGCATCGACACGAAGTGGATGCCCGGATCGCGCTCGACGAGCGCCTGCGTCCCGTTCCCATGGTGCACGTCCCAGTCGACGATGAGGACGCGATCGGCGCGGTGCGTGGTGCGGGCGTAGTGCGCGGCGATGGCCACGTTGCCGAAGAGACAGAATCCCATCGCACGGTCGCGCAGGGCGTGGTGGCCCGGAGGACGGACCGCGACGAAGCTGCGCGCGGCGCGCCCATCGAAGGCCATGTCCACGGCGTCGAGCACGCACCCGGCGCCGGCCGTCGCCGCGTCCCACGAGCCGTCACTGACGAGCGTGTCGGGGTCCAGCGCCCCGCCCCCCTCGGCGGCGAGCGAGGCGACCCGCGTGACGTAGTCGCGATCGTGCGCGAGGCACAGCTCGTCGATCGTCGCGTGCCGGCCTTCGATGTGCTCCAGCCGGGCGAAGAGCTCGAGGTTGCGGCCGAGCGCGCGCGTGATGGCGCGCAGGCGCCCCACGTGCTCGGGATGGTTCCACCCCGTGTCGTGACGTCCGCAGTCCGAGTGCGAGATGTAGGCGACGGTCACGATGCCTTCACCGTGGGATGCCTGGCCGAACATCCGCGAGCGCGCGCCTCTGCACGCGCGGGATGCGCGGGTGCGGCTCGGCGCCGCTCACCGGACGGGACGCCGCCGCCGATGTGTGAGAAGGAAGATCGAGCCGTCGATCGCGCCGGCATCCGTGAGCGTCTGATGCTCGTCGAGCACCTCGAAGCCACGAAGCTTGATGACGTACCCCCGGTGATCGGCACCGGGCTGCAGCACCGCGAGCGCGGCCACCTTCACGGCGAGCACGCTCTCGGTTGGCGGCGCATCGATACGCACCACGTCCCACACCTCCGGGACTTCCACCCGCACGCTGATCGCCGGCGCATCGGGCGCTCCGAGCCGCACCACCTGCTTCCGGCTCCGCAGATTTGCGACGAATGGGACGGTCATCCGACGCTCTCCTCCACTTCGCCCACAGGCTCGAGTGTCGAGAGGAAGCGCGCCACCTGGGCGGTGAAGAGGTACGTCGAGCCGCGCACCTTGGTCCCGCCCTCCACCGGCATGACGCCGATGACGATCTCTTCCCCACCCTGGCCGCGGAACGTCGCATACCCCGCCCCACGCTTGTCGGGGAACGCCGCGTAGATGGGATTCCGCCGCGCGAAGAACGTCCGCGCCGCGGCGAGCACCGCATCGGGCGGGAGCGTCGTAGTGATTTCCTGGATCATGGAATTAGTAGCAAATAGAAAGAAAGTCTGCGATCCGGAAGCGGATGAAACGTTGTGCGCTGCGCGCTCACAACCGCCGTAATCTACCCTCCGTCCCGCACCGCCTGTATCCCGTACTCCAACGGAACATCCATCGTGAACGCGGAGCCTTGTTGCGGTATGGAGGTGAGCTGGATGTCACCGCCGAGCAGCTGGGCGAGCTGCTTCGCGAGCGCGAGGCCGAGGCCCGAGCCGCCGTGCAGGCGCGTCGTGGAGCCGTCCACCTGCCGGAACTCCTCGAACACCAGCTGCTGCGATTCCGACGCGATGCCGATCCCCGTGTCCCGCACGCAGAAGCGCGCCGCGCCGTCCGTGATCTCCAGCGATGCGCACACCTCGCCGGTCTCCGTGAACTTGTACGCGTTGCTCAGGAGACTCCGCAGCATCTTGAGCACCTTCTTCCGATCGGTACGCATCCTCGGCACCATCCCCTCCGGCACGTCGACGCGCACCGTCACGCCGGACGCCGGTCCGTGCGTGGACTCCATCGCCTCGCGCAGCACATCGCGCGGGTCGAACTCCTCGATCGTCACACGGAACTCGCCGCCCTTCAGCGCCGTGAGCTCGAGCAGATCGTCGATGAGGCTGAGCAGCCGCTCGCTCGCCGCGATCACCTGGTCGAGCGTGCTCTGCTGCTCGGTCGTGAGCGGCCCCGACAGGCCGTCGTTCAGCAGATGCGCATACCCGAGCACGGCGGTGAGCGGCGTGCGCAGCTCGTGCGAGATGTTGGCGAGGAACTCGTCCTTGAGCCGGCGCGCCTCGACCGCCGTCGTGTACTGGCGCTCCAACTCGGCGTTCGAGTCGACTAGAGCGGCATTCGCGCGCCGGAGCTCGTGCACGAGCGACGCCTTCTCCGCCGTCGCCGCCATCTGGTCCGCCACGATCTGCAGCAGTCCGAACTCCTCGGCGTTGAACCCGCCCGCGTCCGCGAAGTAGAACGCGACGGCACCCAGCACGCGCGTCGGGGTCTCGAGCGGCAGCGCCACCAGCGCGCGAAAGCCGAGCTCGGTGGCTACCTCCTGCCAGTCGGCGAGCGTATCGTCGGCAAAGACATCGGGGACCTGAATGGGTCTCCGCTCGCTCGCGGCCTCACCACTCGGTCCCAGTCCGAGCCGCACGCGCACCGCGCCGAGGAACGGACGGAAGCGCTCCGGCCAATTGTAGGCGGCAGCGAGATGCATGACGTCGTCGGCGTCGTTCAGCAGGTAGACGGACGCGAACGTCGCGCCCACGAGCGGACTCACACGCTCGAGCGCGAACTGGAAGATGTCCTGTGGGCGATCCGCGGTGAGAAAGGCGTGCACGATCTCGCGCACCGCCTTGAGCTCCCGGATCGCACTGTCCGCCGTCGTGACGGGAACCCGCGCGCGCCTCTGGCTCACGGGCGACAATTTAGGGCGAGGGGAGCGGAGAACGCCAGTTGGGGCGCCGGCAGCCCGGGACGGGGTGTGGGTTCTGAGTTGTGGGTAGTGGGTGGGTGCTGAGCACGAGCGCTCAGGGAGCGTCCAGCTCGATGCTGCGCGTACCACACACAACTCACGACTCACGACTCACGACGTTCCCCCTCCGCCACCTTCCCCAGCAGCGCCGGGAGCTGCGACGCGAGGCCCCCTCGTGCCAGCACAACCGTCGCCCCGGCCGCGCGACCGGCTTCGATGGCCGGGATGTTCGTGTGGCTGGCGAAGCCGATGATCGGCACACGCGTGCCGTGCTCCGACGCCTTGATGCGTCGAATCGCATCGGCCACGTCGAGCGAGTCGGCCTCGAGATCCACGAGCGCGATAGACGGTGCCTCGCGAGTGAGATGTCGATCGAGCTGCTCCACGGACTTCGCCACGCGCAGCGGGAGGCCGAGCCGGCGCGCGACCTCATCGATCTTCGAGCGAAAGAGCAGATCGCTCATCACGGCGAGCACGGGGCGCGCGCCGGGAATCGGCGGCGGGTACGGATGGGTCGTTGTCGCGTCGGTCATTGCCTCTTCTTCGCGATGGCGGGTCGAACTTCGAGCCGCGAGATGAGCATGTTCGCCGGGGTGTCGATGACGTCGGCCACGGCGTCGGCGATCTCCTCCGGTGTGAGCATCCAGCTGCGGTCGCCGGCGCGTCCGGAGAAGCCGGTCGCCACCGAGCCCGGCATCACCACGGAGACGCGCACGCCCGCGTCCCGCACTTCGAGCATCAGCGATTCCGAGAAGCCGATGACCGCGTGCTTGGTGGCCGAATACGCGGTGCCGCCGACGAAGCTGCTCCGCCCGGCCAGCGATCCGATGTTGACGATGAACCCCGAACGGCGCTCGATCATCTTCGGCAGGAGCGCGCGCGTCACGTAGAACAACGCGTTGAGGTTGACGTCGACCATGTGATGCCACTCGTCCACCGTCAGCTCGGCCATCGGCTTCATCGTCGCGACACCGGCATTGTTGACGAGCACCTGCGCATCGACGTCGCCGAGCGCGCGCTCGACGGCGTCGGCGTCGGTGATGTCGAGCGGGATCGCGCGGCACACGCCGCCGTCCGCTTCGATCTCGTGCGTGAGCTGCGCGAGCTCGTTCTCGGAGCGCGCCACCGCGGCGATGTCGTACGTCGCCGCGAGCCGCTTCGCGAGCGCGCGCCCGATCCCGCGCGAGGCGCCCGTCACGACGGCGATCGGTCGTCGAGCCATCATCCTCTCCCTCGACACACTCGCATCACGCCGTGAGGAGTGCTTCCGTCGCCCGCACCAGCGGCGCGAACGACAGCGGCGTCTGCGCGACGCGCTCGGCCAGCTCGCTCGCCAGCTCGCGCTGCCCCTCGGCATACAGATTCTGCACGATCCACGGCCCCGTGCGCGGGTTGCGGTACCAGTCCTCGTCGAACCGCTCGGTGAGCGTCTCGCCGAGGAGCGCCTGCAGCTGCCACGCGCGCAGATATCGCGCCGCGTAGAAGCGCGGGTCCACATCCACGAACGCGTCCGCGGCGTCGTAGCGAAAGCCCGTCGCGCTGGTGAGCGTTTCGACGTAGAGATCGGGGAGCGCGTCCCACCGCAGCTCGCCCGCGTAAAGCGCGCTCTCGTAGATGAGCTTCGCCGCATAGCGCCGCAGGAACTGCAACTCCTCGAACCCCACCGCGCGCAGGAACGGCGCCAGCTGCGATGCGCTCAGCTCCGTGTACCGCCCGAGCCATCCACGGTCGTGCAGCAGATGATCGAAGAGCATCGCGTACGACTCGGTGACGGAGTTGTCGCCGAGCCAGCGATACTCGAACGGATAGTCGGCGCGTGTGTAGCCGAAGTGGAGCGCATGTCCGAGCTCGTGCAGCAGCGTGCGGTAGTCGGACTGTCCACCGTGCGGGCGGAGCACGAGGTACACCTCGCTCGGAATGCGCACCGGCGCGCAGAACGCGCGGGCACGCTTCCCTTCCCGCTCCCCCGTGTCGTAGCGTACGTGCCCCGCCGCCGTCGCATCGATACCCATCTCGGCCATCTGCCGCTGCACGGTGCGCTCCATGGCCGCGCTCGGAAAGGACCGGTCGAACTCGCGGCCGCGCAGGATGGCGAGCGCGTCGGCACGCGTCGCTTCGTGCGGCTCGATCCCCGCCTTGCGCCGCACCGTCTCGGCGAACACGTCGTCCCACATCGCCTGCGTGTCGCGCAGGAACGCCTGACACTCGGCCAGCAGCGCGGCGAGGTCGATGCCGCTCACCTCTTCGAACGCCTCCGTGTAACTCGGCGCGATCTCCAGCGAATCGACGAACTCCTTCTCACGCTCGAATCGCTCGCGACGAAGCGGCGCGAGCTCGCTCCCCACGAGCGCGGCACGCGCCCGCTCGAGGCGCAGCCGCTCGGCACGATCCGTGGTGTTCGCGATCTCGATTGCCATCCGCTGATACGGGATGCGCCGCCCGTCCTCCACGCGCGCCACCGCACCAGACTCCCACGCGATCTCACGCTCCTCGAGCGGGGCGAGCACGCGCTGCGCCTGCCCATCCACCTCCCACTCCAGCAGCATGCGCGCCGTGCGCTGCTCCTCACTCCCCGGCACCGTTCCGCGAAAGAGCTCGCGCACGAGCGCCAGCGCATCGCGTCCAAGAATCTCCTCGTGCCGCTGATAGATGGGCTGCAGCTCGGCCGTGTGCTTGAGGCCGGAGTGCGCGAGATAGTACTCGCGCGACACCTCCTCCATGAACTGCTCCCCTTCGCGCCGAAGGCGCTCGAGCGTCAGCTCAGCCATGCGCCGCGGATCGAATGACGGTAACAGGAGCCGTGGATGAACACGGAGGACGACGAGAAGGGAGCCCCGGATGAACGCGGATATACGCGGATCGATCCGGGCGCGAGGAAGGCACCGGCGCACCAGGGACGGAAGATTTTTTTCTGGCGGCGCGTGAGCGCGTGGGCCACAGAGGCCGATAGCGAGAAGGCAGTCGCAGAACCGTCAACATTCTGGCGTGGCGACCCCTCCGCTCGCTCGCGAGCGCCGAATCGCCAACGTGTGGCCGGCCGGTGCACTCATAATATGATGTCATCTCCTCGCCATCCGGCACCCAGCCCTATCCCCCAAAAATTCTCTTCGGTCCTGCCGTCCCGAACTTCTCTGCGGTCGCTATCGATCCGCGTTTCATCCGCATCATCCGCGTTCCGCCGTTGCCGTTGCAGTCGCCGTTGCAGTTGCCGTCGGTCCGCGGCTCTCCGCGGTCCGCCGCGGTCTCTCGTCCCGGCTCGCGATCCGCGGTTCTCCGCGGCTCACGCCGCAGCCGCCTCGAGCTTCGCCGTGATGTACTCCCGCACCCGATCC
>DASVCF010000062.1:0-8550 GCA_036381735.1 Gemmatimonadaceae bacterium
CCACCAGCATTGCCGTCGCGTAGCTGCGTGCGCTCACCACGACCGGCAGGCGGAACAGCTCGGTGGCGAATGTCCGCACGAGCGCGCAGTCCAGCCCGTAGCCGGCCAGGCACCCGAGCGGAAGCGCGACGCCGATGATGATCGCCTGCTCGCCGAGCAACATCATCGCCACCTCACGTCGCGAGAATCCGAGCACGCGAAGGCTCGCCAGCTCGCGCTCCCGCTCGGAGAGTGCCACGCGCGAGCTGTTGTAGACGACGCCGAACGCGATCACCGAGGCGAACACGACGAGAAAGGCGATGCTCACCCCCATGCTCTCGGAGAGCGTATGCTCGAAGCTGGCGATCGTCGCCTTGCGCAGCACGACCGCGCTCACCGTGGGAAGCGTCCGGAGTCGCTGGTCGAGCTCGGCCGCGTGCAGCGAATCGACGGTGAGATACGCGCCCGAGATCACGGGCGCGCCGCCGACGATCGCATCGAGCGCCTGGCGATCGATGTAGGCGCCGATCCCCACCAGCTCATCGACCGTGCCGGTCACCGGCAGCCGGCGCACGTGGCGTGTCCCCTCGAGCAGCTCGACCGTCACCATGTCGCCGCGCGCGACGCCAAGGATCCGCGCGAGGTGGGTCGTCAGCAGCACGCCCGCTGGTGGAACGGCGACGGCGTGCTCATCGCGATCGACCACGCGGCGGAGCGTGGTGCCGGAGTCGAGCCCGAAGAGCGTGAGCCGCCGCCAGTGATGGGCCGAGCGCATGCGCACCGGCACGGCGCGGAAAGCCTCGACGCGCATCACACCCGGCAGCGATGCGATGGCCCATCTCGCACGCACGGACTGCGACTGGTCGAACACCATGGTGACGTCCTCGCGCTGCGCGAGCCGGAACTGGATGTCGGCGATTCGCTGCACGGCGTCGTCGGTCGACAGACCGGTCACGAGGATCGCCGTGGCCAGCACCACGCCCAGCGTGGACATGGCCGTGCGCACGGGCTGGCGCTCCACGATGCGAATGGTCATCCGTCCCGCCGGACCGAACATTTTTCGCAGACCGAGCCGCTCGGCGATGCCGACACGATACCGGGCGGGCGAATCCGGCCGCATCGCCTGTGCCGGCGGAAGCGAGACCGCTTGCCGCACCGCACCCAGCGCGCCGAGCACCGCCGCCCCCACGCTCACCGCCGCCGCCGCGACGATGACGAGCGGGTGCACCTCGTATCGGAGCGCCGGGAAGTGATAGAAGTGCGTGTAGAAGCGCGCGAGCCCCCACCCCAGCGCGACGCCCACGGCCGTGCCGACGATCAATCCGGGGAGGATCGAGGCGAGCGCGAGGCCCAGGTAGTGCGCCGCGACCGCGCGGTCGGAAAAGCCGAAGGCCTTCAGGATCGCGATCTGATCGCGCTGCAGGCGCATGACGCGCGACAGCACGACGTGCAGCAGAAAGATCGCGACGCCGAGGAAGATGGCGGGCAACACGACGGAGAGGACGCGATTCTGCGAGATCTCGTCCGAGATGAAGCGATTCGACAGCTGCTCGGAGCGGCCGTACGCGCCCACTCCGCCGTACGGTGCGAGCACGGCATCGAGCCGCTCGATGACGTCGCCTTCGGACGCGCCGGGCGCGAGCGAGAGGGCCACGTCGTTGAACGCGCCTTCCATGCCGAACGTCGGCGCCAGATCGGCATCGGACATCCAGAACACGCCGAACCGCCGATCGTCGGGGAACACGCTCGCGCCGCCGAGCGCATAGATGTATTCCGGTGAGAGGACCACACCGACGATGCGCAGCGACCGGCGGCGGCCGTTGATCACCGCGCCGATCCGGTCGCCGAGCGTGAGCCGATTGGCGTTCACGAACGCTTCGTTCGCGAGCACTTCATCGTGCGCACCCGACGCGAGCCAGCGGCCACGGCGGAGGTGCAGCGCGTTGAGCCGCGGCGGCTCGTACGCCGGCACCGAGATGAGACGACCCGTAGCGGGCTCGCCCAACCCCGGCACATCGAGCGTCACGTTCACCACGAGCCGAGTCTGCACAG
Organism: Gemmatimonadaceae bacterium; assembly: GCA_036381735.1. Lineage (GTDB taxonomy): Bacteria > Gemmatimonadota > Gemmatimonadetes > Gemmatimonadales > Gemmatimonadaceae > DASSNR01. The sequence continues at coordinate 2,032 of DASVCF010000062.1, forward strand.
CCGCGACGCCGGGGATGGCGGCGATGCGCGTGGCAAGCGACAGCGGCGCGCGCGTGAGGTGGGCGAATACGTCCGCGAAGCGGTAGCGCGCGTAATACCCGTCGCGCGATGCGAGGAGCGAGTTGTACGTGTTGCGCATGGCGACCAGCAGCGCGGCGCCGCTCGCCACCACCAGCGACACCGCGATCAACTGCCCGCGCATCCGGCGCACGTCGCGCACGAGCTTCCAGGTCAGCGCGCGCATCACGTCCTACCAGCGCAGATCCGCGGGCGCGGACTTCACCACGTTGCGCCGCTCGTCGACGATGCGCCCGCTCCCCATCCGGATCACCCGGTCGGCCATGGCGGCAATGCCGGCGTTGTGCGTGATCACGACCGTCGTCGTCCCCACGTCGCGGTTCACGCGCTCGAGCACCTCGAGCACGAGCCGGCCGCTCGTGTAATCGAGCGCGCCCGTGGGCTCGTCGCACAACAGAATGTCGGGACGCTTCGCCACTGCGCGCGCCACCGCCACCCGCTGCTGCTCGCCGCCAGAGAGCTGCGCCGGAAAGTGATCGAGCCGGTCGCCGAGCCCCACCAGCGTGAGCGCCTCCTCCGGTGGCATGGGGTTGGCGGCGATCTCGGTGACGAGCTGCACGTTCTCCCGGGCCGTCAGGCTCGGAACGAGGTTGTAGAACTGGAAGACGAACCCGACGTGCTCGCGCCGAAAGAGCGTCAGCGCATCGGCGCCCGCGGTCGTGAGATTGTGGTCGCGGAACCAGACGGTGCCGGAGGTCGGAATGTCGAGCCCCCCGAGAATGTTGAGCAGCGTGGACTTGCCGCTCCCCGACGGACCGAGCAGCACGAGAAACTCGCCGTCGAAGATCTCGAGCGTCACCGATTGCAGCGCGCGTACTTCGACGTCCCCCATGCGGTACGTCTTGGACACGTCGCGCATGCGAAACCCGATCGTCGGCACCCCTGCACCGGATGACGGCGCAACTGATGGCGCGACGGTCGCGTGCGCCCGCGCGCTCGTGCCGGTCGCCATCGTCTGCACCGGTGCGACTCCGGCCGATCGCTCCGATGCGTTGCTGGGCTCGCTCATGCCGCAAGCTGGACTATCGCGCCGTCGGCGTCTGTCGGACACAGGCAGGACCCATCGTCCGCCGAATCCCTACACTGGTGCGCGTTCACACCCGCGCACCGCCGACCGCAACGGCTCGTGCACCGGGAAGTGTGGGGATATCGCCGACAGGCGTGAGGGGGGCGCCGGACACCACGTGCGGAACTGGGCCGACGGTGATGGCGACGCGCCGACCTACGTTTCGTTCATGTCGGCGACAGGTGTCCGCGACACGCTGAGCCCACGGCGCCCCGAGCTTCGGAGGTAACGATCATGTCCAGCACTCGGCCAGAGTCCACCGCCACCATCGAGCGTGAGCATGCGACGGCGAGCACGGCGCCGCTGATTCGTCCCTTCGCGCAGATCGGTCGGACCGACGTGCCCCTCGTGGGCGGCAAGGGAGCGAATCTTGGTGAGATGCTGCGCGCGGGACTCCCCGTGCCGCCCGGCTTCGTCCTCACCATCGACGCGTACCACCGATTCTACGAGCACGGCGAGCTCGCGGCCGACGTCGCGGCGTGCCTCGCCCCCGTGGATGTGGATGATCCCGATTCGCTGCAACGCGCCTCGCGCGCGCTTCGCGATCTCGTCCTCGCCACCGAGATCCCCGACGATCTCCGCTCGACCATCGTCGATGCGTATCACGCGCTCGCGCGCGGCAGTGACGCGAACGGAGCAGGTAATGGCCAGCCGCTCGTCGCCGTGCGCTCCTCGGCGACCGCCGAGGACACCGCACAGTTCTCCTTCGCCGGCATGTTCGAGAGCTTTCTGAACGTCCGCGGTGAGGCGGCGCTGCTGCGCAGCGTGAAGGAGTGCTGGGCCTCGACGTTCGGCGCGCGCGTGCTCTTCTACCGGCTCAAGCAGGAGATGCCGGCGGAGATGCCAGTCGCCGTCATCGTCCAGCGGATGATCGACTCCGCGAAGTCCGGTGTCATGTTCACCGTCGACCCCGCCACGCACGACCGCACGAGGATCGTCATCGAGGCGGCGTGGGGGTTCGGGGAAGTGGTGGTGGGCGGGCAGGTGACGCCGGACCGTTACGTGATCGACAAGCGCACGCTCGCCACGCTGACCGCGGACATCGCCCACAAGGAATTCCTTCTCGAACGCGGCCCCGGCAGCGAGGGGACGGTGCGCGTCGATCTCGCGGACGACTCGCGCGCCGACGGCCGCGTGCTCAGCGACGCCGAGCTCCGCGCCATCGCCGAGCTCGGTCTGCGCTCGGAGCAGCACTACGGCGCGCCGCAGGACATGGAGTTCGCGATCGAAGACGGCGCCATCTACCTCACGCAGACGCGCCCCGTCACGACGCTCGGCGAGCGTCCGGCCGCCCCGCCGTCGCCGGAGATCGAGGGGGACGGCGCGAAGGCCGGCCGGCTGCTCGTGCGCGGATTGGGCGCGAGTCCCGGCATCGCGAGCGGCGACGCGCGTGTGCTGGCCAGCCCGTCGGACGCGGGGAAGCTGCGCACGGGAGAAGTGCTCATCACGCGGAGGACCTCGCCGGACTGGGTCCCGATCATGCGGCGCGCCGCCGCGATCGTCACCGACGCCGGCGGGATGACATCGCACGCGGCCATCGTCTCGCGCGAGCTCGGCATCCCGTGCGTCGTCGGGACGAAGGACGCGACGCACATCGTTGCGAACGGGGCGGCCGTCACCGTGAACGGTACGGAGGGAACGGTGATCGCCGGAACGCAGGCGCCCGGCGCGGTGCCGCACGCAGTCCCGGCCGCCGCCGCTGCGCCGGGCGCCGCACCGCCGAACGCGGCGACGCCGGGCGCTGCGCCGCTTATCGCAGCCATGACGAGCACTGCGCCCCGTGCCGCCGCGCCGGCCGAGCTCGTGACCGCGACCAGACTCTACGTGAACCTCGCGGAGCCAGGGCTCGCCGAGCGCATCGCGCAGCGGGATGTGGATGGCGTGGGCCTGCTGCGCGCGGAGTTCATGATGCTCGACGCGTTGGATCGCATGCACCCACGCGAGATGCTGAAGCGCGGCCGCGCCGACGAATTCGTCGAGCGCATGGCCGGCGCGCTCCGCACCTTCGCGCGCGCTTTCGCCCCGCGTCCGGTGATCTATCGCGCGATGGACTTCCGCTCGAACGAGTTCCGCGCGCTCACCGGCGGCGAGGCGCACGAGCCGCAGGAGGAGAACCCGATGATCGGCTATCGGGGGTGCTTCCGCTACATCAAGGAGCCCGACCTCTTCGCGCTCGAGCTTCGCGCGCTGCACGACGTACGCACCGAGTTCGGCAACCTGCACCTCATGCTCCCCTTCGTGCGGTCGGGCCGGGATTTCCTCCCGTGCAAGCGGCTCATCGATGCGAGCCTCCTCGGCGCCGACCGCGAGCTCGAGCTGTGGGTGATGGGCGAGGTGCCATCGGTCATCACCTGGCTCCCCGAATACGCGCGACATGGCGTGCGCGGCGTCTCCATCGGCTCCAACGATCTCACGCAGCTCATCCTCGGCGTGGACCGCGACAGCACGCTGCTCTCCGAGATGTACGATGAGCGCGATCCCGCGGTGCTGCACGCGATCCACGCGATCATCCGCGAGAGTCACCGGCTGGGTCTCACGTGCTCCATCTGCGGACAGGCGCCATCCGTGCATCCGGACTACGCGGAGCAGCTCGTGCGCTGGGGGATCGATTCGATTTCGGTGAACCCCGATGCCATCGACCGCACGCGGCGCAACATCGCGATGGCCGAGCAGGCGATCCTTCTCGAAGCCGCGCGCGGCGCGGCCCCATCACGCGAGGCGATTGGCCCATGACGACACCACTGCGCTCGATACTGGTTCCGCTGGACGGTTCGGAGCTCGCCGAGCAGGCACTCGCTCCGGCCATTGCCCTCGCCCGAGCAAGCGACGCCGAGCTGCATCTGACGCACGTCTTCGTCACCTACGCCGCGCGGCGGGAGATGCCGGGCACCGAGGAGATGCAGGTCGCGATCGAGCGGCAGCTCGAGCGGGAGGCCAACTCCTATCTGCACAGCGTGACCGAGCGCGTGGCCGCGGAGCTCCCGGATCAGGTGTACGCGGAGCCGATTCACACGCGCCCCCTGGCCTCTCCCTACAGCGAGACCGCGGTGATCGTGGAGTCGTTGCGCCGCCTGGCGCGCCGGCTCCATCCCGATCTCATGGTCATGGCGACGCACGCGCGTGGTGGAGTGAGCCGTGCCTGGCTCGGCAGCGTGGCCGATGCGCTCGTGCGGCGCGGAACGGTGCCCATCCTGCTCGTTCGCCCGCGCGACGAGCGAACCGCCGCCGCGTCCGCTCCCTTCCGGCACATCCTGGTCCCCCTCGACGGCTCCACGGTCGCCGAGGAGGCGCTTCCTCTCGCGCAGACGCTCGCCGCACTCGCCGAGACGCAGCTCACGCTGCTCCGCGTGATCGTGCCGCGTCGCGCGATCGCGCGCCCCGCGCCCGTGACACGCATCAGTGCCGCATACGTGGCGGAGCAGGAGACGCAGGCGCGCGAGTATCTCACGAGCGTCCGCGCGCGCGTCGAGACGCAGGGGGCGTGCATCGATACCGTGTCGGTCATTGCCGATCACCCAGCGCGCGCCATCCTCGATTACGCCGTGGATCACGACGTCGATCTGATCGCGATGTCCACGCATGGGCTGGGCGGCGTGAAGCGCTTCATGATCGGCAGCGTGGCGGACAAGGTACTGCGTGGCGCGCCGATGCTCGTGCTGCTGACGAAGCCGGCGCAGAGCGAGACGGAGGCCGCGAGCGCCGCAGCAGCTGTCCAATGACCGCGGGGATGGCGCCGAGCGCGATGACGATGATCCACTCGGAGGCGGCGAGCGGCCGCAGCTCCAGCACGTGCGCGAGCGGAGCGTAGCCCACGGCCAGCAGCTGGAGGAGAATCGTGACGACGAGTGCGCCCAGCGCGTAGGGATTCGCCAGCGCGCGATGCACCGTCGCGACCGGCGCGGAGCTGCGCGCATTTCCCAGGTGAAGGATTTGGGCGAGCGCCAGCGTCATGAAGCTGAGCGTCGTGGCGGTTCTTGCATCGCCTGCGGCGGACCCGCGCATCCCCCACACGAACGCGGCGAGCGTGACGCCCGCGATGAGCGCCGCGTGCAGAAGCATCGAGCGGAGCATCCGCGCCGAGAGCAGCCCCGCGCGCGATGAGCGCGGCGGCTGATGCATGAGCGCCGGCTCGGCCGGCTCCAGCGCGAGTGCGAGCGCGGGAAAGGTGTCCGTCACCAGGTTCAGCCAGAGGATCTGCAGCGGGAGCAGCGGGAGCGGGAATCCGGCGGCACCAGCACCCACGAGGACGAGCAGCTCCCCCGCGTTGCAGCTGAACAGGTAGAAGATGAACTTGCGGATGTTCGCGAACACGACGCGCCCCTCCTCCACGGCGGCGCCGATCGTCTGAAAGCGGTCATCCGCGAGCACGATCCCCGCCACCTGCTTGGCCACGTCGGTGCCGCGCAGTCCCATCGCGACCCCGATGTCCGCCTGCTGCAGCGCGGCCGCGTCGTTCACGCCATCGCCAAGCATGGCGACGATCTCGCCCTGACGCTGAAGAGCGGCGATCACGCGGAGTTTGGCCTCGGGACTCATGCGGCTGAACACCACCGTGCACGCGACCTGCGTGCCGAGCTCGGCGTCGCTCATGTCCTGCAGCTCGGCTCCATCGAGCGCGAGGTCGCCCGGCCGCATGAGATCGAGCGCGCGCGCAATGGACTCGGCCGTCAGTTGCTGGTCCCCCGTCAGCATCACCGTGCGGATGCCGGCATCGCGAAAGCGCGCGATCGTCTCCTTCACGCCCGGCGCGGGCGGATCGACGATCCCGACGAGCCCCACGAAGGTGAGCGCGCGCGGGACATCGGCGCCGCCGGATGGCATGCCCCGGCCATCAGCGCCGCCGGTCGGCACGTTCTTGAAATCGCCGCCGACGACAGGCACCGCGCCGGTGGCCAGCGCGATGACGCGCAGCCCGCGCTCGGCCAGCGCCGCGTTGCGCGAGAGCAGCTCGGCGCGCCCGGCACCGTCCAGCGCCATTACTCCGCCAAGGCCGATGATGCGCGTGCTCGCATCGATGATGCGCCGCGGCGCCCCTTTCACGAACGCCATCGACTCACCGCTCACGCCGCGATGATAGCTCGCCATCAGCATCCGCCGGCTGTCGAAGGGGAGCTCGCCGATCTCCGGCCACATTGCCAGCTCGCCCGCCCGCTCGACGCCCGCCTTGCGTGCCGCCACGAGGAGCGCGGCGTCGGTCGGATCGCCGCGCACCTTCCACCCCTGCTCGCCCTGAACGACATCCGCGCGGTTGGCGAGCACGGCGATGCGCAGCGCATCGCGCAGCGCGCCCGATGCCTCGTTCGGCACCGGTGCACCGTGCTCGAGCAACCCGCCCTCCGGTGCGTAGCCGGTCCCGGTGATCGCGATCTCCCGCC
>DASVCF010000063.1:0-66119 GCA_036381735.1 Gemmatimonadaceae bacterium
GAACTTCAGCTTCATGACCCGAGACGTGCACGGGCGATTCAACCGGTACGACCGGTTCAACGGCCCCGTCGTCGACGTCCTGCGCGACCTCGGCGTGCCCGCCGAGCTGAGTGGGCGCAACGACATCCTCGCGGGCGGGCGCAAGATCTCCGGGAACGCGCAGTTCGCCTCGGCCGATCGCATGTTCAGCCACGGCACGCTCCTCTTCGATTCGAATCTGGACGATGTGACCGCCGCGCTGCGCCCACGCCCCGGCAAGGTGGAATCGAAGGGGGTGAAGTCCATTCGCAGCCGCGTGGCCAACATCAGCGAGTTTCTCAGCGCGCCGATCACCGTCGAGGAGCTGCGCGAGCGCATCATCGAGCGGATCTTCGGGACGCGCGACCGCGCCCGCATCCCCATGGTCGAGCTCACCGACCGCGACTGGGATGCCGTACGCGATCTGGTGGAGCGCAAGTACGGCAGCTGGGAGTGGAACTACGGTGAGAATCCGCCCTCGAACGTGCAGCGCGCGCAGCGCTTCACCGCCGGGGAGATCGACGTGCGCATCGATCTCGAGGGCGGTTCCATCGCGGCGCTCCGCATCTTCGGCGACTTCATGGGACGGCGCGAAGTGCGCGAGCTCGAGGAGCGGCTGCGCGGCACGCGCTACGAGCGCAGCGCCATCACCGCGGCGCTGCAGGGCTTCGAGCTGCGCGACTACTTCGGCGACATCGCGCCGGAGGACGTGCTCAGCGTGTTGAGCGACTGAGCACGTCCCGCCTGTGCACGCCTCGGCTGCGTCTCAGCTGCGGGCGACTGCGTCCCGCACGCCGTAGAACGCGCGCGCCAGGCGACCGATCGAGCGGTTGTAGTACAGCAGCGTGAGCACGCCAGCGAGCGTCACCGCCACGAGCGGGATGGTCCCCGTCCCCCGGAGCCGGGCCCAGGTGAGCCCGATCGCGAGCGCGAGCGAGCATGCGAGGTGTCCGACCACGGTGTACGCGTTCGCGGGGACGAGCTCCACCGGCGCCGTGTACTTCTGTCGCGCCACGCGCGCGGCCTTCGCGAAGAGCGGGAAGCCCGCCAGCCCGAGGAGCGCGAGCAACGGCAGCTCGCCCACGGCGACCAGCGCAATGAGCGCGAGCCCCGCGAGGCCCGCGATCACGGGATAGACCCGGCTCGCGCGCTCGAGCCCGAGCCGCACGACGATCGTGCGCTTGGACACCTCGCCATCGCTCGGCGCGTCCTGGAAGCCGTTGATGAAGAGGATGAGCGCGACCAGCACGGACACGGGCACCGACGCCGCGAGCGCGGCGAGCGGAATCGTGTTCGTCTGCACGTAGGCGGTGCCGCAGACGATCCCCACGCCGAACGCGAGCGCGACCGCCACTTCACCGAGGCCGCGATGCGCGAGCCGGAGCGGCGCGCCTGTGTACAGGAATCCGATCGCCAGCCCCGCAAGCCCGAACAGCAGCACGCCCGCCCGGCCCGCGAGCGCGAAGTACGCGCCGATCCCCGCGCTCAACACGCCGAACGCGAGCATCGCGACGAGCAGGTCGCCGCGCGTGGCGAGCCCGCGCTGCAGCACGCGCGATCCGCCGGTGAAGCCGAGGATCGGCGTGCGGTTCCGATCGTCCGCGCCGCTCACCTGATCATCGAGATCGTTCTTGATGTTCGTGCACGCCTGCAGCGACACGGCCGCGATGAGCGTGAGCAGCGCCCATCCCCACCGCACCGCGCCCGTGGCGAGGAACGACGCGGCCACACCCACCACCACGCTCGCCGCGCTCGCCGTGAGCGACGGCCAGCGCACGATGTCCTTCCAGACGCCGAGCTGCCGGCGCAGCAGCGCCATGTCGCCCGGGCGATCGTCCGCCGCGCTCGCGAACTCGAGGATGGACGGCGGCCGCCCCGCGACGATCTCGCCGAAAACGCGATGTTTCATGAACCGCGGCGTCACGCGCATGAACGCGAGCAGATCGGTCTGCCCCGCGGAATCGAGATGCCGCACGATCGACGACGTGCGCATCGTCGCCTGCTTCGCGCGCTCGCGCTCCGCCGGATCGCGCACGATCTCGGCGCGCCCCGTGATCTCCATCTCCCAGCTCGTGTGCTCCTCCCCCGTAGGGGATTCGTGCAGGAGCAGCGCGACCTCCGGACGCGAGGCCATCTCGCGCACCTTGGGGTCGCTCTTCATCGACGCGAGATACACGATGGGGCGCGCCGTCTCATCGTCGGGCAGCCACGCGCCGGGGTGCATCATGCGGACGCGCACTTCCTCGCCCGCGTGCGTGCCGACCGCCACCCGCGTGGCGGCGAGCAACGCCTCGCGAATGCGATGGCGCGATTCTTCGATCGAAGTCGGAGGGATCGGAGGTGGAGTCATGGGATGTCGTCGTACGATGGGTGGAGCATCACGGCCTGCAATCGGAACGGCCGTGATGCTCCATCAATACTAGCGCATTGGGGGCGTGTTGGTCAGGCCGTGCTCACACGACCTCGCGCACCTTGTCCTCGAGCACGGTCTTGATGATGTCCAGGCGCCCCTTCTCGCCCTTCGCGAGCGACTCCGCGAAGTGCAGCGCCTGCTTCGTCGAGATCTTCCCCGGGAGGGGCGGCTCGTTCGGATCCACCACCGCCTCGATGATCGCGGGCCCGCGGTGCGCGAGCGCGTCGCGCAGAATCGACCGCGCCTCTTCCGGCCGCTCGATCGTGTATCCCGCGGCGCCGCACGCCTTCGCGTACGCCGCGAAGTCGATGGGCTGCAGCTCCACGCCGTACTGCGGGTTGGCGTTGAGCACCATCTGCTCCCACTTGATCTCGCCGAGCACGTTGTTCTTGATGACGATCACCTTCACCGGAAGCTTGTACTTCACGAGCGTGGCCACCTCGCCCATGAGCATCGTGAAGCCGCCGTCTCCGACGATCGCCACCACCTGCCGCCCCGGATACGCGACCGCCGCGCCGATGCTGTACGGCAGCCCGTTCGCCATCGTCGCCAACAGCCCCGAGAGCGAGAACTGCATCGACCCGCGCATGTCGATGTGCCGTGCGCTCCAGGTCGTGATGGTGCCGCTGTCGGTGGCGATGATCGCATCATCATCCAGCAGCTTGTTGAGCTCGTAGGTGACGACCTGCGGCTTCATCGGCATGTCGGACCGCGTGCCGCGCACCTTCATCACCTTGCGCCAGTCCTTCATGCGGTCCTGTGCCTTCTCCAGGAAGGCGCGCTTCTTCTTCGGCTTGATGAGCGGGATGAGCGCCGCGAGCACCGTCCGGCAATCGCCGACGAGCCCGACATCCACGGGGTAGCGCAACCCGATGCGGGTCGGGTCGATGTCGATCTGCACCGCCTTCGCCTGCCCCGGCTTGGGATAGAACTCGATGTATGGGAAGCTGCTCCCCGCAATGAGAAGCGTGTCGCACTCCTCCATTGCATCCTGCGACGGCGCCGTGCCGAGCAACCCGATTCCGCCCGTGGTGAGCGGACTGTCATCCGGCACCACCCCCTTGCCGAGGAGCGCTTTGATGATCGGCGCGCCCGCGCGATCGGCGAGCTCGAGCACTTCCTCCCGCGCGCCGAGGCAGCCGCGGCCGACGAGGATGGCGACGCGCGAGCCGCTGTTGATGATGTCGGCCGCGTCTTCGAGGAGCGCGCGCTGCGGCACGGGGCGCGATGCGGCGAAGAGATCGGCGCTGTGACGCGGCACGTTCGCATCCGAGCGCTTGCCGTTCGACCGCGGCCACTCCTGCATGTCCTTCGGGATCGTGATGTGCGCGACGGCGCGACGGCTGAGCGCGGTCTTCACGGCCTCATCCACAACGTTGTTCACGTGCGCGGTGCCCATGATGCGCTCGTTGTACTCGGCCACGTCCATGAAGAGCTTGTCGAGATCGACATCCTGCTGCTGATGCGTGCCGATGAGATCGTGGAACGTGTGCCCGGTGATCGCGAGCACGGGCTGCCCGTCGAGCTTCGCATCGTACAGGCCGTTGAGCAGATGAATGCCGCCGGGGCCGGACGTCGCGAGGCACACGCCCAATCGCCCGGTGTACTTCGCGTAGCCGCAGGCGGCGAACGCGGCCGCTTCCTCGTGGCGCACCTGGATGAACCGGATCTGCTTCTGGCGCGTGCGCAACGCCTCGAAGATACCGTTGATCCCATCGCCCGGCAGTCCGAAGATCGTATCCACATCCCACGCGATCAGTCGGTCGATCAACTTGTCGGCTAACGTTGCCACGGTCCTCGCTCCTTGTATCGGTCTGGATTCACATGGTGGATCTCACAGTGTTCGCGCGCGTGGTCGTCATGTCGGTCGCACATCGTCGTCACGTCGCCGGGGGGTGCGCTGCCTGCGCCGCCTTGGCGTTCTCCGCGCCCTCGGTCACCACGACGTGACGCGGGCCGTGTCCATCGGTGAGCCACGGGACGAGCTTCCCCTTCGCCAGCTCCTGGACGAGGTGCTTCACGCCATGCGCGAGATCGGTCGCTACGTCCTTCACGACGGCCGCTGGACGCCCCGCGCCGATTGCCGGCGCGTTCGCGCGCCATTGCCCGCCGGCCGGCGCGACGCCGACGCCGTACTGGTAGACGAGCGTCCCGCCGAGGTACGCCGAGTACACGAAGGCCGCGATGCTGGCGAGCCCGAGCCCGAGGTAGGTGCGCGAGGGGCGGTAGCGCTCCGACCGCCACAGCGCGAGGAGACCCGTCATCACCGTCGCCGCCAGATTGATGTTGCGGTGCGTGATGAGCATGTCCATGGTCTCGTCGTGAACGTTCACCTCCTCCTGTGCGACGAGCCCGCTCATGGCGGACACGGCGGCGCCGGCGGCAGCCAGCTCCATGCTGCGACGCCCCATCTCGAGCAGCGAGCGATTGCCGGTGGCCCGTCCCATGATGTCCGCACCAATGGCGACCGGAACCAGTGCAATCGGCAGGTGCACGAGCGACGGGTGCACCTCTTGAAGACGAATGGTCATGATGCGCTCCGTGATCATCGAGTCATACCCGGAGCGAAAGTCGCAAGAGCGATACCGCGCGAGCCGCGCGGTGTGTGAATTTCCGTGCGACAGCGCGACGCGGCGGCACGACATGGCGCATCAGCTTGGCGGGAGCAAACGCGACGGGCCGGCGAGATTCCTCTCGCCGGCCCGTTGTCCACGCGCTCGGAGCAGCCGACCCGCGCTTACTTGTGCTCGATCTGCACGCGCCAGACCGCGGGGCCCTGCTCCAGGTACGTCCACTCGAACTTCCCCGGACGCTCCGCCATCAACTGGTAGCGCAGCGGCGCGGGATCGTGATCGTTGACCAGCACCATCGTGTGTCCGGCAGCGAGGCTGTCGAAGGTCCGGAAGATGGTCGGGTGCTTCTCGCGCGGCGGGATCGGACGAACGTCCAGCTCAACCGGCTTGCTCGTCGATGTCGACATGACAAAGTCTCCTCTGATCTATGAAGAATTCAGGACGGACGACCGACGTCATCCGCCCGCGGACGGGCGAGTGGCCGACTCCGGCGTCGCGCGCCAGATGCGCACGACCACTCGCTCAGGGCTCGGCTCGTGGATCTCATACGCGAAGCCGCGCTCTGTAAGGATGGGAAGCAGGAAGTGCGGAATGCGCACGTTCACCTGGATGAGCACCGCACCATCGGGAAGATCGGTGAGCGCTTCGAGTGTGCGCTGCATCGGCTCCGGCGGCTCGAGGCCGCGTACGTCCAGCACGATCTCGCTCGCCGACGCGCCTGGCACCGGCGCCTCCGGCGCGGCGGACGACGCGGCGCTGTGGTCATCACCATCTTCGTCGGCGAGCTCCGGGTCGTGCGGGTAGAACCACACGCGCCAATCATCGGTGTCGAGCCGCTCGGCGAAGTGGTCGTAGCCACGCTTCGCCATCACGGTGAACAGCGGCACCGGCTCGAACGTCGCGCGCAGACACAGCGCCTCGCCGTCACGCAGTGAGCCCACCGCGGCCATGATCCGCGAGAAGGGCTCGCGCCCCTTGCGCAGGTCCTCGCGCACATCCAGCTCGACGACAGGGCGTCCGGGCTCCCATGACTTTCGCGGCTGGCCCGCGGACGGACCGCCGGCTGAAGATGCATCGTGTGGCGACATGCTGCTCCGATTGTCGGTGCGATCGTCGGATGGCGCGACGCGCTCTCGCGGCGCATCGGCGCTCGCGTCATCGTCGGCGCCGAGGAAGGCGTTGAGCTCGTGGATGAGCGTCTGCGGCTCCGCGCCGCAGATGCGCGCGGCCTGTTCGACCGTGACGAGCCGCGCCATGACGCGACGCATCCCCGGCGACCGTAGCTTCGTGAACATCGGCGACTGGCGCGCGAACACCTCCACGAGCCGCTCGTCGCGGGCCAGAACCTCACTCACCTTGTCCGACAGGTGCACCGGGCGGGTTGGCACGGGTGTCATGACTGTACCCTCATTGGAGTCCCCCAGGCGGCGCGCATCATCTGGCTCGCGAACAGGAGCACCGCCGCGAGCAGGAACGCGGCCGCGCCGCGCACGACGACGGTCTGCGCCGTCGCGATGCCGGCGACGAGCCCGGCCAGCGCGATCACGTACAGCGCGAGATCGATGTGCGCCACGCGCGACGAGTAGAGCTGTGCGACCGTCGGAACCTTCTCGCGCCCCATCGCCGCGCGGAAGCGCGTGATCCATGCGAGAAAGGGGACGATCTTGTAGAAGAGCCCGACGACGTACAGCGCGAAGCTCCCGAGCAGTCCAAGCACGATGTACACGATGTCGAGTCGCGGATGCGCGAACCCGAGCGCGAGCACTGCCGGCGCGAGCAGCGCGACGATGGCGAGATCGAGGAGCGCGACCGTCGCGTGCTTGAGCCCCGCATCGAGATGCCGGCGCACTCGCGAGCGGAAGAAGCTCCGCGCCTGAATGAGGAAACACGCTACGCCCCCCTCGACGAGCGCGAACCCCACCCAGTCGAGCACGCCGACACCCGATGCGAGCCCGGCCGCCAGCGTCAGCACACCGGGCACGAGCAGCGCGAGCGAGCGCTTCGTCCAGCGGGTATTCGCGCCGTGCGCGACTAGGAACATGGGGAGCAGCCGGTGCGACATCCCGACGATCATCACGAACACCCACCCGAGCAGCGCGACGTGCAGATGCGTGGCGAGCACGTGCAGCCGCTCGCCGCCCAGGAACCCGGTGTGCAGGTTGTGCACGAGCAGCACGCCGAGCACGAGCGTGAGCGAGAGAAAGCTGATCGCGATCCCCATCGCGCCCCACGTCACATCGCGCCGCTGCGCCTTGGGGAGCGAGAGCGCGACGTTCGTCACGAGCAGCACGATCCCCACGGTGAGGAACGTGATCCCCACGTGGTGCAGCACGGTGGAGCTCCGCGTCACGCCGAGCGCGAAGAGCGCCACCCCCGGAACGAACGCGATGAAGCTCGCATGCCCCATGCGCTCCGAGTGCACGGGCGCGCCGAGCGCCACGGGGAGCAGCTGGTAGATGGCCCCGAAGATCGTGGTCGTGAGCCAGCCGAGCGTGAAGAGGTGCGTGACGCCGGCCACGTGCGGCGACAGGTAGATGCCGGCCGCGAGCTGCGGCGCGACCCAGATCACGCCGATGGCGCCGAGCACGAGAAACGCGAGCGCGGCCGCGAAGTGCTCACCGGGAAGACGCAGCGATGCGCCGGGCGCGGGCGTGAGCCCACCGCCCAGCGCGGGTCCGCCAAAGGACGGCGCGCCGCCAGGTGGTCTCGCGACGGGCGGCATCGTGGCGGGCGTCGTCACGACGCCGCCTCCACCGTGTCCGCGCGCTGCCAGCCGAGCGATTCGATCACCTGCCGCGCGATCGCCGCGAAGCTGCGCGCGAACGAGCTCTCCCGGCGCGCACGAACCGGCGGCACACCAGTGTCGCCCTCCTCGACCACCGCGTCATCGAACGGCACGGTCCCGAGGAGCGGCACGTCGAGCACGCTCGCGACGCGCACGCCGCCGCCGGTGCCGAATGCGCCGCTCATGTTCTCCACCACGCCGAGCACGGGCACCTCGAGCGTCGTGAACATCTCGCCGGCCTTGCACGCCTCCACCGCGGCGAGGCGCTGCGGCTGCGTCACGACGATCGCGCCCGACACCTGAATGGACTGCACGAGACTCAGCGGCACATCGCCCGTGCCCGGCGGGAGATCAACGACGAGGATGTCGAGATCGGGCCAGAGCACGCCGCGCGCGAACTGCTTGACGGCTTTCGATACCATGGGCCCGCGCCAGATGGCGGGCGAGCCTTCGCCGATGAAGAAGCCGAAGCTGATGAGCGGGATGCCGTGCGCGATGAGCGGGAGGATGAACTTCTCGGGCGTCGCACGCACGCGCTGCGCACCGTCTTCGATGCCGAGCAGGATCGGCACGCTCGGCCCGTAGATGTCCGCGTCGAGCAGGCCGACGCGCAGCCCTTCATCGGCGAGCGCCAGCGCGAGGTTCACCGCGACCGTGCTCTTGCCGACACCGCCCTTCCCCGCGCCCACCGCGATGACGTGGCGCACCGTGTTCAGCCGTACCTGATCCGCCCATGGATCCGGCGTCCCGCGATGCGCAGGCGCCGGTGCGGGCGCGGGCTCGCCGACCACCACCGAGACGAGCGTCGCGCCGATCGAGCGGAGCTTCTCCGTCACCGCGTGCTGCAGCTTTGGGCGAATGCCCGGATCACGCGACTTGAGCGCGAGATCGACCTTCACCTGCGTGCCGCACACGCTCACGTGCGACACCATCCCGAACGAAACGAGATCGCGATTCAGCCCGGGGTACGGTACTTCGGCGAGCGCGGCACGGACGGTATCGGCATCCAGACCGGCGTCCGGATCCGACGATGTCGCATCGCTGCTCGCGGTGGCGTGGGAGACGGCGGCGTCCGCGCGCTCCGCATCAGGTCCCTTCGGTTGGTCGCTCCACTGGTCGCTCATCGCGTGTCCTCCTCCTGCGAACGGTAGGAGGTCCACGCGATGAGCGATGTGACGGATGTCTCAGGCCGCGCGCGTCCCCGTGGGCGTCTCGCGTGCGACGGTGGGCATGGTGCCGGGCGGCGTGGGCTCGCGCGGGAGTCCCAGCAGCTCGCGCGCGCGGTTCAGCGCGTCGTCGATGTTGCCGAAGACGTTCTCGCGCCCGATCTCATCGAGCGTGGGCGAGCCGGTGAGCGCGACCAGCGGCTGCATGTGCACATCCGCCAGGAGCACCACCGTGCCGTCGCGCCGGCTCCGATGCACGACATCCGCGAGCGCGTGCATCCCGGTGGAGTCGAGCGCCAGCACGTGCCGCATGCGGATGATCAGCACGCGCGGCCGCTTCGCCACGCGCCCGATCGTCTCCTTGAACGTCTCCGCCGCGCCGAAGAAGAACGGGCCGTTGATCTCGTACACCTCGACACCGGATGGAATGCGCCGACGCGCCACGCTGTTCGGGTCGCGCTCGTCCTGCTCGTCGCCGTCCTCGAGCTCCTCGCGGATGGCGCTGACGTTGGTCACCTCCGCCATCCGGCGGATGAACAGGAACGCGGCGAGCACCATCCCCACCGCGATCGCGACGGTGAGATCGACGAGCACCGTGAGCGAGAAGGTGGCGAGGAGCACGGCCGCGTCGCTCTTCGGCGAGCGCAGCTCGGCGAGGAAGGTGCGCCACTCGCTCATGTGGTACGAGACGACGACGAGGATCGCGGCCAGCGTGGCGAGCGGGATCGCCGCCGCCCACTTGCCGAAGAAGAGCGTGATGAGCAGCAGCGTCACCGCGTGCGTCATTCCCGCGATGGGTGTGCGGCCGCCGTTCTTGACGTTGGTCGCCGTGCGCGCGATGGCGCCCGTCGCCGGGATCCCGCCGAAGAGCGGCGAGAAGATGTTCGCCACCCCCTGCGCGACGAGCTCCATGTTCGAGCGATGATGCCCGCCGATCATGCCGTCGGAGACGACGGCCGAGAGCAGCGACTCGATGGCCGCGAGCATCGCGATGGTGAACGCCGGCGCCGCGAGTCCCGTGATCTCGGTGAACGACAGATGCGGAATCTGCGGGTGCGGCACCGCGTTGAGCGCGCCGAAGCGCGAGCCGATGGTCTCCACGTGGAGGTGCAGCAGCTGCACACCGAGCGTGACCGCGATGAGCGCGACGAACGAGCCCGGGATGCGACGGTTCACCTTCGGCCAGAGGATGATGATCGCCAGCGTCGCCGCCGCGGTGCCGACGGCGGCCGGGCTGAAGGTGCCCGCGTGCTGGATGAACGCGCCCCACTTCGGCAGAAAGGCCGCCGGCACGGCGCCCATCCGCAGCCCGAGCAGATCCTTCACTTCGCTCGAGAAGATGATGACCGCGATCCCGCTCGTGAATCCGGTGATCACCGGGTGCGGGATGAACTTGATGATGCTGCCGAGCTTCGCGAGCCCCATGATCACGAGGAGCACGCCGGCCATGAGCGTGGCGACCGTCAATCCATCGATGCCGTACTGCTGGACGATGCCGTAGACAATGACGACGAACGCCCCCGTGGGCCCGCCGATCTGCACGCGCGAGCCGCCGAGGGCGGAGATGAGGAAGCCGGCGACGATCGCGGTCCAAAGACCGCGTCCCGGCGTGACGCCGCTCGCGATGGCGAACGCGATGGCGAGTGGAATGGCGACGATGCCGACGATCACGCCGGCAGTGAGGTCGTCGAGCAGCTGCCCGCGATCGTACGTGCGGAGCGTGGTGACCAGCTTGGGGACCAGCACGGGAAGACCCGAGAGTCGGCGGAGATGCACGACGCGGCGTTCAGATGAACGCCGCGTCGTACAGTGGTTGAACAGCAGGTGCGACGAATGTATCGTGTATTGAACGGAAGTTCAATAGCGACCGGCGCCCCGGCCGGCACCGAACCCAGCCCGAAAGGAGGTCCCCCTGCCAGGAACCAAGGCCGCCGAGGCCGAGCGACGGGAGCAGATGCTGCGCGCCGCCGCGCAGGTCGCCGCCAAGCGCGGACTCGCGTCGCTGACCATCCGCGACATCGCCGTGCGCGCCCAGCTCAGCCCCGGGCTCGTCCTCTTCCACTTCGGCAGCAAGGACGGGCTCATCCTCGCCCTGCTCGAGTGGATGCTCGCCACGACCACCGTCCTCCACGTGGGCCCCGACATCGCGGAAGTCGAACCGCCCATGGAGCGCCTGCTCGCGCTCGTCCGGCAGGAGATGGTCCGCCTCTCGAGCGAGCCCGCCCGCATTCGTCTCTTCTTCGATTTCTGGAGCGCGGGAATCTGGAACCGCGCGATCCGCGTGCGCATGCAGCGCGAGCTCGATCGCTACCGCGACGCGTTCCGTCCGATCGCCGCCGAAGTGCTCGCCGCGGAGCCGCACCGATTTCCGGGTGTGACGGCCGACGGGCTCTCCGCCGTCGCCGTCAGCTTCATCAAGGGGTGCGCGGTGCAGTCGATGATCGAGCCACACCTCGACATCGCCGAGTTTCTCGCCGCCGTCGAGGGGCTCATCGAGCAGCGGGCCGCGCGCGCGGTCACACGGTGAGCACCGCGCCGTCGCAGCGGTCGCCGGCGCCGCCCTTCACTCCTCGACGATCAGATTCCCCATGGCGCCCTTCTGCCCGTGTCCGAAGGCGTGGTTCACGAACACGAACTCGCCGGGGATGTCGCAGGTGAGCTCGTAGCCCATCCCGCCGCCGGCCGGCACCGACCAGGTCTGCACGCCGCGGATGTGCTGCGTGGGCGGCTCGCCAATGTACACCGTGTCGAACTGCTCTCCCACGATGTGGAATGCGCAGTCGAGCGTCGGCCCGGGATTCACCACCCAGAAGCGCACGCGATCGCCCTTCTTCACGCGAATCGGCTCCCGGCTGTACTGATCCGGCCGGCCGTTGAAGCTCACGATGTCGGGGACGCCGACGAGCATCTTCCCGTAATCCGATGGCCGTACGCCGCCCACCGGTGCGCCCAGGTAGTACTCGCCGTGGACGAGCACGAACTCCTTGGCCGGCGGGAGCGGCTCGCGGGGCGACACGATGATCGCGCCGTACATCCCCGAGCCGATGTGCATGAGCACCGGCGCGGTGCCGCAGTGGTAGCAGAACGCCCCCGCGCGGCGCGGCGTGAACGTGTACGACACCGACTGCCCCTTGGTCGCCGAGCGGAACGCCGTCTTGGGATCGATCTGCGCGGCGTGAAAGTCCATCGAGTGGGGCATGTTCGCCTCGTTGGTGAGCGTGAAGTGAATCGTATCGCCCACTCGACAGTGCAGGATCGGCCCCGGGATGTTCCCCTCGAACGTCCAGCCGGCGACCACGGTGTCGGGACCGACGCGAACTGGCGCCTCGAGCGAACGGAAGTGGATGTCGAGCTCACGCGTCTTCTGCAACGGCGGGAGCCGCGGATCGAAGCGCGCGTACTGCACGGCGGCCGCGCTCGGCGCAGGGCTGGCGGTCGATACCTCCTGAGGCATCGTCCGCTGGATGGAGGTGTCCAGCTTGCTGTCCGGATTGTGCAGCCGGAGCGAGTCCTGCTTCGCGCGCGTCGTATCCCGCACCGGGTGGCGAGCCGCCGCGCTCGCACTGCCACCGCTCGTGTGTTCTCCCGGTGAGCAGGACGTCAGCGCCGCACCGATCCCGGGAATGACCAGCGTGAGTGCGGACGCGCGTCGCAGAAAGTCGCGGCGGTTGCTCGGGGTCTGCATCGATTCCGCGGCCGCGGCCTGCGAGGCATCAGCGTCCGGCTCATCGGGCCCGGATACGGGCTCGGGCGGCAAACGATCGGTCATACGATCACTCTCCATGTGCGGGTGCGACATCGTGCGGCGGGCGAGGCATACAGGATTCGCACCACGCGGGGATGGAGCGTCACCGGGACGCCCAGTGCCTCGTGAGCGATGGGAATCGGGCGCCGCGGACGATGGGCATCGGGCGCCCTTGGCAATGGGAATCGGACGGCACGAGCGGTGGGAACCCCGCGCCACGTCGCGCCGTTCCACATGGTGTCGTGGCTCACGACTCTCCGCGCCACGACGACACCATCCATCGCCATTTCGTAATATAATGACACCATATATCCCTGATGCGACGGCCGTGAGCACCGGCCTCCTCGTCGCCCGCCTCGTCCTCGGGCTCCTCATGGCCGCGCACGGCGCGCAGAAGCTCTTCGGCTGGTTCGGCGGCCACGGACTCGCCGGAACCAGCCAGTTCTTCGACGCCCTGGGCTTCCGCCCGGGTCGTCTGTTCGCGACCGTCGCGTCGTCCACCGAGGTCGTCAGCGGGCTGTTCGTCACCCTCGGCTTCCTCGGTCCCATCGGCCCGGCGCTCATGCTCGCGGTGATGATCGTCGCCGCACTGAGCGTGCACTGGAAGAACGGGCTCTTCGCCGCGTCGAACGGGATCGAGCTGCCGCTGGTGTTCGCGGCCGGCGCGGTCGCGCTCGCGCTCACCGGCCCCGGCCGCTTCTCGCTCGATGCGCTCCTCGGTCTGCAGATCCTGTGGACGCCGAGCATCGAGTGGGCGGCACTCGGCGTGGCGATCGTCGGAGGCCTCGGCAATCTCGTGCTCCGCCGCCCGACCCCGCCCGCGCGCGCCGCCTGACGTCACGGCACGCTGCACGGCAGAACACACCGCACCGGAAACGGAGAGTCGATGGAGATCGGCATCTACAGCTTCGTCGAGCGTACGGCCGACGCGCGCACGGGACAGATGGTGAGCGCGGAGGAGCGGCTGCGCGATCTGCTCGAGGAGATCGAGCTCGCCGATCAGGTGGGGCTCGATGTCTTCGGGATCGGTGAGCACCACCGGCCGGAGTACCTGAGCTCGTCGCCGGCGGTGATCCTTGCCGCCGCGGCCGCGCGCACGACGCGCATCCGCCTCACGAGCGCCGTGACCGTGCTCAGCTCCGACGACCCCGTGCGCGTCTTCCAGGACTTCGCCACGCTCGATCTGCTCTCCGGCGGACGCGCGGAGATCATGGCGGGGCGCGGCTCGTTCATCGAGAGCTTTCCGCTCTTCGGCTACGATCTGAACGACTACGACGCGCTGTTCGCGGAGAAGCTGGAGCTGCTGCTCGCACTGCGCGACCGCGAGCGCATCACCTGGTCGGGCTCGCACCGCGCACCGATCGAGGACCGCGGTGTGTATCCGCGCCCGGTGCAGCAGCCGCTCCCGGTGTGGATCGCGGTGGGCGGCACGCCGCAGTCGGTGGTGCGCGCGGGCATGCTCGGCCTGCCGCTCGCGCTCGGGATCATCGGCGGCGCTCCCGCGCGCTTCGCGCCGCTCGTCGAGCTCTACCGCGCGAGCGCGCGCCGCGCCGGCCACGATCCGGCCGCACTGCCGGTGAGCATCAACTCGCACGGCTTCGTCGCGGACACGTCCGAGGACGCCGCGGAGGCATCGTTCCCACCGTACCTGGATGTCATGAGCCGGATAGGCCGCGAGCGCGGCTGGGCGCCTCCTTCGCGTCGTCAGTTCGACGCCGAGCGCTCGCCGCAGGGCGCGTTGCTCATCGGGAGCCCACAGGAGGTCATCGACAAGATCCTCTACGAGCACGAGCTGTTTCATCACCAACGCATGCTCATCCAGATGACCGTCGGCTCGATGCCGCACGCGCAGGTGATGCGCAGCATCGAGCTCCTCGGTACCGCGGTCGCGCCCGTCGTGCGGCGTGAGACCGCGAGCGGCAGCCAGCGGGCGACGCCGGTCAGCGCACACTGATCGCACCGCCGGCCGTGCGGCCGACGCCCGCTTGACTCTATAGCATGCTACAGGGTGTATCGTAGGGTGTGCGGCGTTCCGCACACCCTGTTGTCTCTCACACGGAGCGATGCACCATGGCACCCCCACGGCTCGAGCTCGACTGCGCGCAGAGCGTGAACGACATCATCACACGCCACCCGTCGACCATCGCGGTGTTCAACCGCTTCGGCCTCGACACCTGTTGCGGCGGATCACTGAGCGTGACGGACGCCGCGCACGCGAACGGCGTGGACCCCGAGGTCCTCTGCTCGGCGCTGCACGAGGTCCTGCAGCCGCAGATGGAAGCGCGATAGTCGCTGGCGCGGCGCAGGGCCTGCTCTGTCATCCCGAGCGGAGCGAGGGATCTCGGCCCTGGCATCCGAACGGCGATTCACCACAGAGACACGGAGGACACAGAGAACAGCGATAGAAGAACTCTCTGCAGTTCTCCGTGTCTCTGTGCCTCGGTGGTGGATGTTCATGCCCCAGCCCGAGCTCCCTCGCTGACGCTCGGGATGACAGACCACTGCCCCGCCGGAGCCGCTACGGCTCGAGCACCATCCGCCCCAGCACGCGGCCGTCGCGGAGTGCGGCCAGCGCCGTAGCGTACGATTCGAGCGGCAGCACGCGGTCGACGACGGTCTTCACCTTGCCGTCCGCCACCAGCTGCACGGCTTGCTCCAGCTCGGCCAGCGTATTCCCCACCGAGCCCATCACCTCCGCTTCGAGGATGACGAGCTGGATGGGCGACACGGTGAGCGCGTCCTCCGAGTAGCCGACGAACATGAGCCGTCCGCGCCGCGCGAGCATCGCCACGGACGCCGCCATCGTGCGCGCGGTCGCCACGAGCTCGAACACGACGTCGGCACCCCGGCCATCTGTCAGCGCACGCACCTCGGCGGCGGGATCATCGACGCTCGACGCATTCACTACATGGTCGGCGCCGAGCGTGCACGCGAGCGAGAGCTTGTCCGGCGAACGGCCGACGGCAATCACCCGCGCGCCGCGGAGCTTCGCGAGCTGCACGAGTCCGTACCCCACGCCACCGATCCCGTACACCGCCACCGTGTCCCCTTCCCTCACGCGCGCGAGATCGCAGGCGTGCACCGCCGTCGTCACGCCGCAGCCGATGGGCGCCGCATCCGCGAACGAAAGCGAATCGGGGATGCGCACGGCGTTGCGCGCCGGGACGACGACGTACTCCGCGTAGCCGCCATCATTCACGAAGCCCCACTCCGCGCGCGGGCGCGGACAGAGATTCTCCTCACCGCGGCGGCACCATTCGCACGTGCCGCATCCGAGGTAGTAGTAGACGAGGACGCGGTCGCCCGGGCGTCGCGTCGTCACGCCATCGCCCACGGCGTCCACCGTGCCGGCGATCTCGTGCCCCATCGTGATGGGCGCGATGCCCAGGTCGAGCAGCCCCGACTCGAAATGCAACTCGGTGTGACACACTCCCGCGGCCCCGATGCGCACGCGCACCTCGCCCGGCCCGGGCTCCGGTGTAGGAACATCCTCCAGACGAAACGGCGTACGCGGCCCGTGATAACGAACGGCTTTCATGCTGTTGTGCTCTCCAGAGTGAACGGTGCGCCGGAATCTACGCACATCCGCCGAGGGGTGCGGGTAGAAGGCGTGGGAGCCGATGTTTCGAGGCGGTGTAGCAGGTGATGAGCGGCGCGACGCGGGCGGGTGGCCGCGCGCGGGCACGCCGCATGCGCCGCTCGTCATCGCGGTGCTCGATCCCGCGGACGCGGGAGCTGACCTCTCTCACAGTGAGAACCCATGCGAACCGTTGATGCGAAGGAAAGTCCGTTCTACGCGTGGCTCGACCGACCGACGATCCGGGAGTTGATCCAGCGCGCGCGATCCCTCACGCCGGGCGAGCGGCTCGTCCTCATCAAGGGACTCATCCCCGGTCTCGTCGATGACATGGGTGAAGCGGGCGTGCGTGCGTTCCTCGCGGAGCTGGACGTCAAGGCCCAGCGGTACGCGGAGGCGGTCGCGAATCCCGGACTCGGCGGCGCCACACGCCAAACGCCCAGCGAGCGGCTCGGCGGCCCGGTGCCGGGGCGCGAGGCGCATCGGCACCTGGCAGGCACGCGGAACCCGCGACGGCCCGGCGGCCGAGACCTCGAGCGACAATGGGAAGCGGCCGCGTGGGAACAGCAGCGCGGTGAGATGGAGGCGTAGCAGCGAGCCGTCGCGCTGCGTGGTGCGACCGGCGCATACGGGCGGCGGACGACGCTAGCGCGTCCGCTCCGCGTCACTCGGCTTTCGCGCGATGATCGCCATCGCGGCAATCGATTCACGATGTGCCGTGAAGGTCCGCCGCATGCGCGCCACCCGCGTCCGCAGCGCCGCATCGCAAAGCAATCGGCCGCCGATCCGCAGTGTCCGCCAGAACCCCTCGTCGGCGAGCACCCGGCGTGCGGTCAGGAGTGCCATCGGAGCGGTGACCACCTGTTCGATCTCGAACCCGTGCGCGGCAAGCAGCGCGCGCCACCCCGCGATCGTGAGCGGACGCGAGTTCACGAGAATGGAGCGCGAGAGCGAGCGGTAGATCGTCGCCACGACATCATCGGCGATCGTGTCGGGGATGAGCGCCAGCTCGTGGATCGCGTAGCGGCCGCCGGGCCGGAGCACGCGCCACGCTTCGGCGATGATCGCGTCCTTCATGGCCGGCGCGTTCATCGTGAGCATGGCTTCGTTGAGCACGACATCGGCGCTCGCATCCGCGAGTCCGGTCTGCTTCGCGTTGCCGTTCACCACCCGGCCGCGTGCGCCGATCGCGCGCTCGACGATCGCCGCCGCGCGTGCCTCGGCCTCCACACCCGTATAGCTTCGCGGCCCGTATTTCAGAATGATGCCGGCGGTGAGGCCCAGGCCGGGAGCGAGCTCCACTACGTCCGCATCAGTCACGCACGCGGCGGCCACCATCGTTTCGGTGAGCGATCGTCCGCCCGGTCGCAACACGCGCTTCCCCAGACGAGCGAGCACCCAATGACCGGGCACGTGGTCCGGCTGGCGGCCGGTGAACGGCAGCTCGTCGGTGCGATGGGCGCCGGCCGAGCGTCGTACCTCGGCCGGCGAATCGATGCGCATGATGCGATCAGGACTTGGCGACGCGCCCGATCCGTACGCGCCACACCTCGGGGCCTTCCTCCAGCGCATCCCAGGTGAACTCGCCCGCATGCTCGGCCGCGAACTGATACCAGAGCGGCTTGGGGTCGTGGTCGTTCACGATCACGTACGCCGAGCCGGGCGGCAGCGCGTCGAAGGTATCGAAGATGATTTCATGGCGCCGTTTCGGAGTCTCCGGGCGGATATCGATCACGCGATCCTGCGTAGGCATGGATGCTCCTTGTTGAGTCTGATCATCGGCGGCCGCGAGCTGCTGCTCGAGGCGCGCGAGGTAGTGCATGACGCCGTTGATGCGCTCGGCGTCGTCGGGGTGCGACGTCCACAGCGCGGACCAGCCCTGCGCCGCAATGCGCATGGCGTCCGATGGATGGCCGGTCTTTCCCAACTGGCGGCAGGCCTGCACGAACGCGCGTGTGAGCGCGCCGACCGCAGCCGCCTCGGCGGGTGCGTGCGCTGGTGATTCGGTGGGTGACACTGTATCGAGCTCCGGCGATGGCATCATCGCGGTGACTGACGGATGCATGTCTCACTGGACACGCGTGCGCACGCGCGACGACCTGTCGCCGGCGCACGTCGCAAGATAGCGATCTTTCCGGAGACGATGCCGTGGTTGCCTCTTGACCCTGCACCATGGTGCAGGGTGTAACGTGTTCTTTGCGCATGGAGCTTGCCGCGACACATCGTGTGAGGGATGTGTGGCAGGCCACGATATCGACGTCATTCAATAAGGGAGGACATCATGGAGCACGAGCACGTGGCAGAGATCTGGGAGTGGGCCGAATACTACTGACCCTGGTGCTACATCGCGGCCGTGCGCCTGCGCCAGGTAGAGGGAGAATACGAAGGACGGGTCCGGGTTCGTACGCGCGCGTTCCCGCTGGAGCTGCTCGGCCGACAGGCGGCTCCGCGCGCGCTCCTCGCTGAAGAGTGGTGGCTCGCTGCCGTGCAGGAACCGGCTGCGAAGTTCTCCGCCTTCACCAGCGATGACTGGCCCACCACCACGCTCCCGGCGTTCATCGCCGTGCGTGCCGTGGCCGATGAGGACGAGCATCTCGCGCACACGCTCGACCTTCGCGTGCGCGAAGCCTTCTTTGCCGAGAGTCGGAACATCGGCACGCCGGGCGTGCTGCTCGACCTCGTGCGCGAGATCGGCGGTGACGTCGCTCATGTCGAGCGCGCGCTGACGGGAGACGCCGTGCGGGAGCAGGTGATCCAGGAGGCTGAGGAGGGACGCACGCGCTACGGCGTGCGCGGCACGCCGACGTTGATGCTCGAGGACGGCACGCGCGTACGGCTCCCGATCGCGCTGCCGCGGATCGAGGGTGGACGCATCGTTGCCGTGGGTCGGCAAACGTGCATCGGGGAGGCGTGCCGCGAGGCGACGCGCGTCGTCTTCGAGCAGGCCCTGCAGCATCAGTCCGTGGCCGGCGGTACCGCCCACGCGTCGCAGCGCTGATGCGAACGCGTCACGGACGCGCGCCGCCTTCACCTCGCGCCTCCAGCCGCGCGAGGAGCAGGTGGAAGTAGAGCATGCCACGCTGCGCGCCGAGCGAACTGAGCACCTCGTCTACATCGAGCGGCGCGTCGCGGGCGACGAGCGCGAGGTTGCGCGCGACGCCCGAGTCGTTCATCGGGAAGACATCCAGCCGCCCGAACCCGCGCAGCAACATGACGGCGGCGGTCCATGGTCCGATCCCTTTGATCCGCGTGAGCAACGCGGCAGCTTCGGCGCTCGGGAGCGCTTCGATCATCGTCTCGGTGAGCGCTCCGGAGCGCATGGCATCGCCCGCACGCCGGAGCGTGGCGATCTTGCCTGCGCTGAGTCCGGTCGCGCGCAACGCGTCGTCCGTCGCACCCAACACGCGCTCGACGCTCGGGAGGAGATACAGCGGCGTGCCGCCGCTCTCGAGCGGCGTGCCGAACGACATGATCAACCGCCTCACGACCGCGGTCGCCGCGTGCAGACTCACCTGCTGAAAGACGACGGCGTTCACGAAGGCCTCCCACAGCGAGCGGTAGCGCGGCGGCTTGATACCGCGCATGCGATGCGCGAGTGGCGCGAGCCACGGGTGCCGACCAGCCGCCTCGTAGAACGGCGTCAGATCGCGATCGACGCCGAGTGTGCGGCGGACGAGCGCGAGCACGCGCTCCCGTTCGTGCGCCTCGCGTACGTCACCGTCGATCGTCACGTCGATCGCATCGGGGCGCCTCTGCACGACTCGCGCGATGATGGGGCCGTGCGCGCCGGCGAACGCGTGGAGATATTCTCCGGTCGGGGTGAGGACGTCGATGACGTTCGTGGGCACGCGCCGAAGGGCGCTCGCGGTGAGATCGAGACGGAACGGCGCGACGACTGGGAGCTCGTGATGCGAGCGTGCGAGCGCCGCGGCTGCCGCCTGCGGCGAGTCGGACGCATCCGGCGAGTGCGGCATACGATCACATGTGGCAGGAGGGGGACGACACCATGACGAAGCGCTTCAAGGTCGGCGACCACGTCAGCTGGAATTCGGAAGCGGGCCGAGTGTCCGGCCACATTACGAGAGTCGTCACATCCAACGAGCAATTCAAGGGCTACACCGTGCACGCGAGCCCCGAGGAGCCGCAGTACGAGATCGCGAGCGACAAGACCGATCACGTCGCGATGCACAAGGGCTCGGCGCTCACGAAGCTGCGATCGTGAGCAGCCGAGCCAGCGTGCGTGGCGTCACTCCTTGTACGTCACCACCCGTCCCCACAAGCTCGCCGTCCCCCAGATCCCCTCGCGCAGGCACTCGAGCTCCACGATCTGGCTGTGGTCGACGAACAGATTCACCTCGGGACCGTAGTGCTTGATGTACCACTGGAACACCGCGGGCTCCGCCGCCTCGAACATGATCGCCTCGAGCCCGAGCGCATCGATGAGCCGCGCCGGTACATCGGTGCGCCACGACCGCACGTTCTCCGTGATCCCCTCCGACTCGATCATGATCTGATGCGCGCCCGCGTCCAGAAAGCGCTTCGCAAGCTGGATGGTCCACGACACATCGTGCTGGCCTTCGGTCTCCAGCTCGCCGGCCGCCGTCGCCCCGCCGGCGCCGAACTGGATCCCGACTTCCGGCTTCGCCTTGAGCCCCGCGCGCTGCACGCGCGCGATGAGTCGCAGCCAGTCGTCCGCGGGCAGCGTGATGAACCCGCTCGACAGCTCGATGATGTCGAACCCCACCGCGGCGCATGTGTCGATGTAACGCGACACCGCCTTCTCTCCCTGCGTGAGCACACGCTCGATGTAGCCGCCGGTGGAGACGCGCACCTCGTGCTCGTGACACAGCGCGATCAGCTCGGCCAGCGCATCGGGCGGCATGAGCGTGAACGAGCCGCCGGCGAACTTGAGCGTGTCCACGTACGCGCCCATCGTCTCGAGGATGTCCTGCAGCGCGCGCGGGCCGAGTGGCGTGTAGTAGGGCCCGCGGATCTCGGTGATCCCGCGCGTGCGCGGCTTGGGTGGCCGCTCGTTGCGTCGCAGAAAGTCGAACGTCGTCGTGGTTGGTGCGCGACTGGCATCCCTCGCCCTCGCGGCCGCGGTCCCGTTCGTGGCCATTGGTGCATGAACGGTCGTTGCCATGTTGATCTCCTTGTGCTCAGGCCGCTGCGCGCGGTACGCGCGAGCTCGGCACACCCGCCCGGGCCAGCAACCGCGTCAACTCGGCGACCTGCATGTGGTCCAGCTCCCGCACCGCGGCGCTGATCTCGGCCAGCAGCACGCCGTCCACGTGCCGCTCGCCCAGCGCCACGAACTTCGTTGCGGCCACGTCCCACTCCATGGGACGCGTGGTGAAGCCGGGGTAGTCCGTCCGCTCCCGTTCGATGATGCGCCCATCGCGCAGCGTGACCGTCACCCGTACCGGCATCTCGGCGGGGAAGCGCCGTGAGAATTCGACGTGCGGCCGCGCGACGATGCGGCGCAGCAGCATCTGCACGTCGGCACGCTGGATACGCTCCGGCGCGTACTGCTCGGGGAGCACGGTGCCATCCAGCAGTGCGACCGCGAGCAGGTACGGCAGGCTGTGGTCTGCGTCCTCCTTGCTGACCACCGTGCGCTTGTCACCTTCCTCGCCGCCGCCGATGATCCGGTGCGCGACGTCGAAGATGTCCACCGCAACGTGCTCCACCTCCGATGCGCGGAATCCGTATCGCTGCTGCAGGTCGAGCAGCGCCTGGATTGCGGTCTGCGAGTGGATCTCGGCGTTGAACCGCTTGAGGATCGTGCGGTTCACGCGCTCGAGATCTTCGTGCTCCCACTCGATGCTGAACGGCCCGGTGATCGCCTGCATGAACCCCTTGTTCCCCTCGAACACTTCCTCCGGCCCCGTGATGCCGCGCTGGGCGAGCATCGTCGCCTCGAGCGCGTTCGCGGCGGCGAACGGCGCGGCGAGCCCCTTCCAGTTGGAGAGCGTCCCGGTGCGTGTGACGCGCAGCGCGTTCAGCGCGGTCCCGCTGATCGCGATGGCGTTCGCGGTGTGCTCGGCATCGAGCCCCAGCGCGCGCGATGCGCCGGCTGCCGCCGAGTACGCGAGGTGCGTGACGTGATCGAAGCCGCGATCGCGCACGGGCGCCGCATCGCTCAATCGGCACTGCACCTGATACGCGACGCCGAGCGCGGTGAGGAGCGTGCGCCCATCGGCGTTCGCCGCCTCGGCGGCGGCGAGCACGGCGCCCAGGTTGTCCGATGGATGACACGTCTCGTTCGGCGCGAGGTAGCTGTCGTTGAAGTCGAGGTAGCGCACGAGCGCGCCGTTCACGAGCGCCGCCCGATCGGGCGCCGCGTGCCCGCCGCCAATGAGCGTCGATGGGCCGCCGGCGCCGTATGCGGTAACGAAGTCGCGCACGCGGCGCACGGGCTCGGCGTCCAGCGCACCAAGCGCGCAGCCCAGCGCATCGAGGATGCGAATACGCAGCTGCAGACGTGCGCGATCCGAGAGGTCCGCATACGTCGAGCGCGTCACGAATTCCGCCAGCCGTCTCACGAGTGTCATGGAATGCCTCGCGTTGAGTGACACGCGAACGATGCGCGCGGCGAGGCATCGGCAACAATCCGCCGGCCGTACCAGCGGGGGCGACAAAAGTACCAGACGGCGGGGATCAATGGGGTCAGGTTCGTTTGATCGATCCGATCAAACGAACCTGACCCCATTGATCCTAGATGAGCCGGCGGCGCTGGGCGTGCGTGACGGCTTCGAGGCGGTTGTGCGTGCCGAGCTTCTGGTTCACGTGGTGCAGGTGGTTGCGCAGCGTTTGCGTGGAGATGCCGAGCGCGCGCGCCACCTGCACCGGCCCGAGCCCCTCGGCGAACGCGCGCAGGATGCGTTGCTCCTGCTCCGTGAGCGGAGAGACGGGCACGAGATGCGGCTCCTCGTCCACGAGCTGTACGATGTCGCGTGCGGCCTGGACCAGCCGCTCGTACACCTCGCGCCTATGCCGGCTCGCCGTGATGTCGTGCGCCAGGTGGACGACGAGCGCCGGACTGGCGCGCAGCGCCTCGAAGACGAGCACCGACACATTGATCCAGATGCCGCAGCCGCCACGCGCGCGCACCTGCATGTCGAAGCTCGGCACGCCGCCATCGCGGATCGCGCGCTGACAGTACTCCAGATCCACGGGATGACCCAGCGGACCGCGCGGCTCGACGAGCGCCGCGAACGACTGATGCAGCACCTCATCGGCGGGGATGCCCGTCAGCTGCTCGATGGCCGGATTCCACGCCCAGATCTCGCCCTGCGCCGTGAGCGCGAAGGCGGGATCGGGCGTACGCTGCAGCAGATGATACAGCCGATCACGTTGCATGGCGGAGCGAAGGGAGCGGGTGGTGCGGCGCGCACCGGTCCAGGTGCGCGCTTCAAGGTACTGCCGACTTCGCGCCGGACGCGAGCGCGCATACCTCGCGCCCAGGGACCACGCCAAACGCGCTACCCCGCTCCCACGTCCCACTCCACACGCACTACAGCTCTCCAACGGTTCACGCCACCTGCACGGACGCCGCCGTCCACGCCGCGGCGTCCGTGTCCGCGCGTCGCAGGGCATCGAAGTTCACGATGAGCTCGTCCCCCTGCCGTCGCGCGTCGAAGCGATCGAGGTCGCGCGACCGGCGCCCGCTGTCGTGCGCACCATCCGGGCGGAAGCGGGCCTTGTGCTTCGGGCAGAAGATCCGCGTCTCATCGGCGTGCCACTGTAGCCGTGTGCCACGGTGCGGGCACTTGATCGAGAACGCGTACACGCGCCCCTGCCACCGCGCGATGATGACATCGTTGGCCGAGTCCACCGCGACGCTGTCCGCCGTCGGCATCCGGTAGCTCCGCTGCCCGCCGGTCACTGAAAGAGGCGCGATGGCGCGAACGCTCTCCGCGAACGCCGCGCCCGGCGCCGCGCCGAGAGCGGCGAGCGTGGCGGCGGCCGCGAGGGCGGCGCCGCGCAGGAACGCTCGGCGATCGACGACCAGCGGGCACTCGGCGCACTGTTCATCGCGCGATGCCGGCGTCGCCCTCATCTCACTGCCCATGATCGCCTCCCGCGTGTTCGCCGTTCGCCGTCGCGGCATTGCTCGGGTTCGCGTACGCGCTGGCCGCGTCGTACCGATAGACGAGCTGCCCACCGGAGTGGCCGACGCGGGCGACCTGCACCACCAGCGCCGCTGCGCCGATCGTCGCCAGCACGCGCGCCGAGCGCCCGATCGTGCCACCCACCAGCCCGATGCCGGCCACGACGAGCAGCACCGCTGACATGGCAAGGAACAGCTCGGCCGCGTCCTCGTGCGTGTCGAGCGCCTGGTCGGGAACCACCTGCTCGACGCGCTCTTCCTGCGCGCCGCCGGTCTGCACGGCGACCCACGCGCCGAGCGTGAGTGCGGCCGAGAGCGCCAGGGGAACGAGCCATGCGCGCCGGGCGCGTGCCCCGCGCCGGATTGCCCGGAGCGCGCCGAGGGCGAAGATTGGAAGCAGGAACGCGAGGACGATCGGGAAGTGCACGATCGCCGGATGCAGCGGATTGGGAAGCATGACACACTCTCCGTCGAAGGGTCGGCGGCACGATGGCTCCTCCGCGCATCTTCGGGGTATCCGACGTTCGACGCGGGACGCGGCGCTCCTGGGCGTGTCCGGCAAATGACGGAGGCGTTGTAACCGATGGACGACAACGGCGGACGGACCCAGCGAGCGCTCCTCGTGGCCGCGCTGCTCGTGCTCGTGGTGGGTGGCAGCATCGACCTGTACGACGACGCCCCGTCCAACTGGCTGTCGTGGCACGCCATCTACGAGGTGGCGCTCATCGTGACCGGCGTCGTGATCGCCGTGGCGCTCTGGCGCGGCTGGCGACACACCCAGCGCTCACTGGTAGAGACGCGGCGCGCGCTCGAGGAGCGGAAGGCGGAGCGCGACGAGTGGCGCTCGAACGCCGAGGTCGCACTCGCGGGGTTGGGGCGGGCGATCGACCAGCAGTTCGCGAGCTGGGCGCTCACCCCCACCGAGCGCGAAGTGGCGCTGCTGCTGCTCAAGGGGCACAGCCACAAGGCGATCGCCTACGCCACGGGACGCAGCGAGCGCACCGTGCGGCAGCATGCGGTGGCCGTCTACGACAAGTCCGGACTTGCCGGACGCGCGGAGCTCGCGGCGTTCTTCCTGGAGGACCTCATGCTCCCGGACGGGGACCGTGAGCTGACGCGCGCCCGCCGGGACCTCGACAGCGCCGTCAGTCCGTTGCGCCGCTGAGCGGCCCCATCGCCTCCAGCAACGGACACTCCCCTACGGGGCCGCGCCCGCCATGGCAGCGACCCGCGAGATGCGTGAGCGCATGCTTGATGTGCTGCAGATCGTGGATGCGCCGCTCGACATCGTCGATCTTCGCCTCCGCGCGCGCCTTCACCTGCGCCGCGGTCGTGCGCGGATCGAGCCGCAGCACGAGCAGCTCGTGGATCTCGGAGAGCGTGAAGCCCAGCTCCTGGGCACGCTTGATGAACCGCAGGCGATCGAGCGTGGCATCCGAGTACTGGCGGTAGCCCGAGGGCGTGCGATGCGGCTCGGCGAGCAGTCCACGCCGCTCGTAGTAGCGCACCGTCTGGACGTTCACCCCCGCGCGCCGGGCCAGCTCGCCGATCGTCACCGCCGCCTCCCCTCCATCACACCGCCTGCTCGACGTGAAAGCCGTTGCGCTCGAGCAGCGCGACGATCGCATCGCGATGATCCCCGCCGCGCGTCTCGAGATGCATCACGATGCGGACATCGCGCACGGAGATGTCCGCGAACTCGCGGCTGTGTGCCACCTCCAGCACGTTCGCGCCCGCCTCGGCCACGAGCTTCGTGAGCCGTGCGAGCGAGCCCGGACGGTCGCACACCGTCACCGCCAGCCGCACCAGGCGCCCGTCCTCGACGAGCCCGCGGTCCACCACGCGCTCGAGCAGATTGACGTCGATGTTGCCGCCGGAGAGCACCATGACGGCCACGTCGTTGCCAGCGAGCGGCACCAGACCGGCCAGCACCGCAGCGAGCGGCGCCGCGCCCGCGCCTTCGGCCAGCGTTTTCTGCCGTTCGAGCAACACGTGCACGGCGCCGGCGATCTGCGTCTCGTCCACGGCCACGATGTCATCCACGTAGTGCTCGATGAGCGGGAACGTGCGCTCGCCGATGCGCTTCACCGCGATCCCGTCGGCGATCGTGTCCGACGTCTCGATGTGCACGATGTGCCCCGCCCGGCGCGAGGCGAGCGCGGACGCGGCGGCGGACGCCTCGACGCCGTACACCTTGATGCCCGGCCGCTGCTCGCGGAGCGCCATGGCGATCCCGGAGATGAGCCCGCCCCCGCCGATCGGGACGATCACCGCCGTGAGATCGGGCACCTGCTCGAGGAGCTCGAGTCCGACGGTTCCCTGCCCCGCGATCACGCGCTCGTCGTCGAAGGCATGAATGAGCATGCGACCATCATCGGCTTCGATGCGCCGCGCTTCCACCATCGCGTCGCTCAGCGTCGCGCCGCAGAAGCGGACCTCCGCGCCGAAGCGTCGGGTGTTCATCACCTTGATCAGCGGCGTGTGCTCGGGCATCACGACGCACGCCGAAATGCCGAGTTGCGAACAGTGGTACGCGACGGCCTGCGCGTGATTTCCGGCGCTCGCCGTGACGACGCCGCGCACACGCTCCTCGGGGCTCAGATCGAGCAACCGGTTGAGCGCGCCGCGATCCTTGAACGATCCCGTGCGCTGCAGGTTCTCCATCTTGATGTGGACCGTGCACGGCAGCCGGTCACGGAGCCCGAGCGCGGGGACGGTGGGAGTGTACACGATGCCGGGCGCGATGCGCTCGCGCGCGGCCTGGATATCGGGAAGGCGTGGCATGGATGTACGGGTTCTACTCAGTGCGTCTCGATTCGGGACGCCCGGAATCTACATGCGAGCCGGCGCAGGTGCGTGCCCCCGGCTCAGTACCCAGTGTACATCTCGATCCGAATGTCCGATCCCGGCACGCCCGCGCGTTCGATCTCCTGGCAGAGCCCGGAGATGAACCCCGTGGAGCCCGACAGGTAGTAGCGCGGGCCGCGAAGCGTTGCCAGATGGCGCTCGAGCATGGGGACTCCAAGGTGCTCGCTCTCGCCGCTCCATCGGTGCGCCGAGCTCGCCATGCGCGTCATGGTCGGAACGCACCGGAAGCCCGCCACGCGCGTCGTGAGCAGGCTGAGCTCACGCAAGTACGCGGCGTCGTCGGGTCGCCGGTTGGAATAGAAGAGCGTGGCGTCGATCGGCGTGGCAAGGAATGCGGCTTCCCGCACCGCGCTCAGGAAGGGCGCGATCCCCACTCCGCCGGCCAGGAACACGGCAGGACGGCCGTCGTCGAGTGTGAGCGCCAGATCATCGGCGGGACCGTCGATGAGCACCGGTGCCCCGAGCGGCATTTCGGCGAGCGAACGCTTGAACGCCGAGTCGCGCACACGCATGACCAGCAGCAGATCCCGCTCGCTCGGTGCGCTGGCGATCGAGAAGCTGCGCGTCGGACCGAGCAGGTCGGTGAATCGCGGCTCGGGCAGCGTGATGTCGATGTACTGCCCCGCGCGGAACACGAACCCCGCAGGCCGCTCGAGTACAACGGCGAGCGTCCGGTGGGCGACGCAGTGGCGACCGATGAGCCGGCTCGAGAAGAAGCTCATGCTGCGCTGTGCCTGTGTCGGGCATCTCGCGGGCGGCGATCCGATGGTGCGCGATCGTCGCCGGCGTGCACGCCCCGCGCGAACGGCGCGAGGATCAGCCGCCCCGACCGCTGGCGCGTCACGTATGCCCACGCCCACTCGAGCATCACGACGACGCGGCTCCGGAACCCGATCAGCCAGACCAGGTGCACGAGCAGCCAGAGCCACCACGCCGCGAGCCCCGAGACGTCGAGCCCGGCGGTGGATGCCACCGCGTGTCCGCGCCCGATCGTCGCCATGATGCCGCGATCGACATAGCGGAATCGGTCCGCCGCCCGCCCCTCGCGTGCGCGGCGGATGGTGCGCGCGACGAACCGTCCTTCCTGGATCGCCACGGGCGCCAGCCCGGGGAGCGGCGCTCCGCCGCGTCCACTCGCCGCGGCTGCGTCACCGACCACGAACACCTCGGGGCACCCCGGGATGCGGAGTGATTCGTCCACCACCACGCGCCCCGCGCGATCCAGCGGAACGCCCAGCATGCGCACGAGCGGTGATGCTTCCACGCCCGCCGCCCACAGCACCGTGTCCGCCGCGATCCGCTCGCCATCGATGATCACCGCACCCGGCTCCACAAACTCGACGCGCGCCTCCGTGCGAACATCCACACACCGGCGGCGCAGCGCGTCGGCCGCTCGCGCGGAGAGCTTCGGCGCGAACCCCGGCAGGATCCGCGGTCCCGCCTCGACGAGGATCGTGTGCGCATGCCGCGTGTCGATGGCGCGGAACTCCTCGTGCACCACCTGACACGCCACCTCCGCGATCGCGCCGGCAAGCTCCACACCCGTCGGGCCGCCGCCCACCACCACGAAGGTCAGCATCGCGCGCCGCCGCACGGGATCCGATTCGCGCTCGGCGCGCTCGAGCGCGAGCAGCACGCGGCGGCGGATCTCGAGCGCATCCTCGATGGTCTTCAATCCCGGAGCGTGCGCCTCCCACTGTGGGTGTCCGAAGTACGAATGCCGCGCGCCCGGCGCGAGCACGAGCGTATCGTAGGAGACGGCGGCGCCATCGCGCAGCAGCACCGCGCGCGCATCGAGATCGATGTCGATGACGTCACCCAGCAGCACGCGCGCGTTGCGCTGCCCGCGCAGCGCCGCACGGATGGGATACGCGATCTCGCTCGGGCTCAGCGATGTGGTCGCCACCTGATAGAGCAGCGGCTGGAAGACGTGGTAGTTGGTGCGATCGATGAGCGTGACATCGACGTCCTTCGCGCCGGCCAGCGCCCTCGCGGTCGCGAGCCCGCCGAACCCACCGCCCACGATCACGACGCGCTCGTGCCGCTGCTCGCGTGGCCACTCCGTGCGGCGGCCATCATCACCGAGGCCCGCGAGCGCGCCCCACGACGACCACCCGCAACACTCCGTTCTCGACTCCATGATCGTTCCTCCTGCCCGGTATCGCGTCCATGCGTCCGGACAGATGAACGATGCAGCCTATACCTTGGTACAGAGTCAAGCCCATGCGATGCGTGGCCCGGCGCGCGCGATCCGCCGCATGCCGTCGGGCGCTACGCGCGTCATCCCCCGCGCGCCAGCGCCCGCAGCCGCCCCACGTTCGGAATGCGCAGCCGCCCCCCGCCCATCGACTCGATCAGCCCCTTGCGCCGCAGCTGCTTCATCGCGCGCGAGACGGACTCGCGCGCCGTGCCGATCTCCAGCGCGAGCTCTTCCTGCGTCCGGTCGAGCTTCAGCACCACGCTCGCGCCCGTGCGCCTGTCGCTTCGCTCCGCGTAATCGGCGAGCAGCATCGCCAGTCGGGCAGCCACGTCGCGGAATGCCAGCGTCTCGGTGACGTGCACGAGATGCCGGAGTCGCTTCCCCAAACCGCGAATGATCGCCTGCGCGATGTCGGGGTGCGTCCGGTAGAGGTACTCGAAGTCCGCCCGCGGAAGGAACACCAGCGTCGAGTCTTCCATCGTCATGGCGGAGGCGGGATAGGGACCGCCGTCGAACAGCGGCAGCTCGGCCACGGGCCGTCCCGGTCCCTCGACGTGCAGCACCTGTTCGCGCCCATCCGGGCTCACGCGAAAGATCCGCACGCGCCCGCTCTCGATGATGTAGAGCCCCCGGCACTCCTCGCCGGTGGTGAACAGCACGTGCCCCGCCCCGACGGTGCGCGGCACGCATCGCTCGGCGAGCCGCTGCAGCGCGACATCATCGAGCTCCAGAAAGATGGGAAGCTGCCGGAGCAGCGCGACCACGTCCATGATCCTCCTCGTTAAGCTGTCATCACGCCGCCATCCCGAGCGCCTGTCATCCCGAGCGCCTGTCATCCCGAGCGTGAGCGAGGGATCTCGCTGGCTCCCCGAGATTCCTCGCTGACGCTCGGAATGACAGCGCTCCGCTCGGAATGACAGCGCCGCCCGCTGTGACAATCGTCACGCCCTCGCCGGCCTCGCGCGGCCACTCTTGAAGATGTCACGATCCGCCCACGCTGGGCAGGACGTCACTTTCGAGAGCTCAGGATCATGCCGAACGATATCCCCGAGACCGATACCCCGCTCGCGCGCACGTGGGAAGCGCTGCGCTCCGTCATCGACCCCGAGATCGGGCTCGACATTGTCACGCTCGGCCTCGTCTACGAGGTGCTCGTCGACGATGCCGGCGTCGCCTGCATCACGCACACGCTCACCACTCCCGGGTGCCCGATGGAACGCGTCATCACCGACGGCATTCTCGGCGCGGTGTCCACCGTGCCGGGTGTGACCGAGGTGCGCACGAAGCTCGTATGGGATCCCGCATGGCACGCGGGGATGATCCAGCCCGGTGCCTGGTGAGGAGACCACGATGAAAATCCACGACACGACCACTATCGCCAACGACGCCGTCGCCGCGCGTCCCGGCCGCCCCGCGACCGCGCTGGTCCACGATTCGCCCGACGCGCGTCTCGTCCTCTTCCGCATCGCTCCTGGCGAAGAAGTGCCGCCGCACACCAACTCGTCGTCCGTGATCCTCACCGTGCTGCAGGGGAGCGGAGTCTTCCGCGGCCCGACCAGCGAGAGTGCGGTGCACGCGGGGACGGTGGTCACCTACGAGCCCAATGAGCTGCACGGCATGTGCGCGACCACAGAGCAGCTCGTCGTGCTCGCCACCATTGCGCCGCGTCCCGGGACGCGCTGATGGATTCCTTCGTCAAGGCGTTCCTCAAGGCGAGTCTCGCATGGCTCGCGCTCGGCGTCACCCTCGGCGTCGGCATGGCGGCGCACCCCGCGTGGCTCGTCTATCGTCCCGCGCACGTGCACATGAACCTGCTCGGCTTCGTGACGATGATGATCTACGGCGTCGCCTACCACGTGGTCCCGCGCTTCACCGGGCATCCGCTGCACAGCCGGCACATCGCGGTGTGCCAGTGGTGGGTGTCGAACGCCGGACTCGCGCTCATGGTGAGCGGTTTCATCACACGCGTGCACGGGTTCGCGTTCAGCACGCCGATGCTCGCCGTCGGCGGCACGCTCGCCGCGCTCGGTGCCTACGGCTTCGTCTACAACGTCTGGCGCACGATCGACGGACGTCCCGCGCAGCAGGCCGTCATCGAGCGCGGGATGCACGCATCGACCATTGCGACGACGGCGGCTCGCGCGACGAGGCCGACCGTGTCGTCCGAACGGTAGGCGAGCCGTGCGGACGCTCTACTTCATCAACGTCACGATCCACGTGCTGGCGGCGTTGCTCTGGCTCGGCGGCATGTTCTTCCTCGGCGTCGTCGGCGCGCCCGCGCTCCGCAGCATCGAGCCGCCCGCGCTGCGCCAGCGGCTCTTCCACGAGCTGGGGCTCCGCTTTCGCGATATCGGGTGGATCGCCATCACGATCCTCGTCATCACCGGCGTGCTCAACCTGTACTTCCGCGGCTGGCTGCACTGGACCGGCGTGCTCGGCTCCGCTGCGTTCTGGCGCACGGCGCTCGGCCACGCGCTCGCCGCCAAGCTCATCGCCGTGCTGACGATGATCACCGTGAGCGCGACGCACGACTTCCTCCTCGGGCCCGCGGCGGGACGCGCCGTTCCCGGCTCGCCGCGCGCCATCGTGCTCCGTCGTCGAGCAGCGCGCCTGGCGCGCATGAATGCCCTGGTGGGTGTGATCGTCGTCATTGCCGCCGTGCACCTCGCGCGCGGCGGGTGATGCTACCTGGAGAGTGACCATGTCGCTCGCATCTCGTTCCTCCGAGTCCACGACGCCGCACGCGCGTCCCGCGCCCCCACGCCCCGCGATGGCCGACGTCGACTTCGATCGCGCGCCCTTCATCGTCATCTGGGAGACGACGCAGGCCTGCGATCTCGCGTGCCTGCACTGCCGCGCATCCGCGCGCCCGATGCGCGATCGGGACGAGCTCACCACGGCCGAGGCCATGCGCCTCATGGATACCGTGCGCGCCGAGTTCGGGCACCCGCTCTTCGTGCTCACCGGCGGTGACCCGCTCAAGCGTCCGGACACGATCGACATCGTCGAGTACGGACGGCGCATCGGCCTTCGCGTGGCCATGACGCCCTCCGGTACACCGCTCATGACGCCCGATGTGCTCCGTCGCCTGCGCGATGCGGGGCTCGCGCGGCTGGCCGTGAGCCTCGATGGCTCGACCGCCGCGATTCACGATCGTTTCCGCGGCGTCTCCGGCTCCTTCGACTGGAGCGTGCGCATGCTCCGCGCGGCGCACGAGCTCGGCCTCTCCACACAGATCAACACCACCATCTCGTGCCACAACGTGGATGACCTGGAGCCGCTCATTCGGCTGATGGCCACGCTCGGCATCGCGCTCTGGTCGGTGTTCTTCATCGTCCCTACGGGGCGCGCGCGCCCGAGCGATCTCACCACGGCGGAGGAGTTCGAGCAGGTTTTCCATCGCCTGTACGATCTCTCGAAGTCGGCGCCGTTCGACGTCAAGACGACCGCGGCACCGCACTATCGCCGCCACGTGCTGCAGCGGCAGGTGGCCGAGCGGCGCGCACAGCTACGCGACGATCCGCCGACGCCGCTCACCGCCGGACTCGGCTTCAGCCTGGCCGATGGCGTCGGCCGCGCGAAGGGTGTGAACGATGGCGACGGCTTCGTCTTCATCAGCCATCGCGGCGAGATCTACCCGTCCGGCTTCCTGCCGCTGAGCGCCGGCAACGTGCGCACACACGATCTCGCCCAGGTGTACCGCGACAGCGGGCTCTTCCGCACGCTTCGCAACCGCAGCGAACTGAAGGGCAAGTGTGGCGTCTGCGAGTACCGCGCGGTGTGCGGCGGCTCGCGCGCTCGAGCCTACGCGATGACAGGCGACATGCTGGCCGCCGATCCGTCGTGCGCGTACATCCCGGCCCGCTGGAGGTGACCCCATGATCGGCATCACACGACTCTACGCCGCGCGCAACACGCCCTCCGATGGTCTGCGCTACGGCGTGCAACACACCGACGGCGTGCGCCGCGAGGACATCATCACGATGGCGCCGCCGCGCACCGCGGCCGAGCGCCGGCCGGTGGTCGTCTGGAACGTCGGCCGCCGGTGCAATCTGCACTGCGTGCACTGCTACTCCGACTCCGAGAACCGCGCGTACTCGGGCGAGCTCACCACGGCGGAGGGGAAATCACTGCTCGACGACCTGGCCGCGTTCGAGATCCCCGTGCTCCTGCTCTCCGGTGGCGAGCCGCTCCTGCGCCCTGACATCTTCGAGCTCATGGCCTACGCCCGCGAGCGCGGGATCCGCATCACGCTCTCCACCAATGGTACGCTCATCACGCCCGAGGTCGCCGGTCGGCTTCGCGCGCTCGGCGTGAGCTACGTCGGCATCTCCCTCGACGGCATCGGCGCGACGAACGATCGCTTCCGCGGCCACAAGGGCGCGTTCGACAAGGCGATGGCCGGCTTCCGCAACTGCAAGGCGGTGGGTCAGCGTGTCGGACTCCGCATGACGCTCACGCGCCGCAACTGTCAGGACCTCGACCAGATCTTCGATTTCATCGAGGCCGAGGCGATCGACCGCGCCTGCTTCTACCATCTCGTGTACAGCGGACGCGGCAACTCCGCCGATGAGTTGCCGCCCGAGCTCGCCCGCGCGGCGGTCGACACGATCCTCCGCCGCACGCGCGACTTCGCCGAGCGCGGGCTCGCAAAGGAGATCTTCACGGTCGACAACCACGCGGACGGGCCGTACCTCTACCTCAAGCTGCGCGAAGAAGCCCCGCAGCGCGCCGAGGAAGTCCTCGCGCTCCTCAAGTGGAATGGCGGCGGGCTCTACAGCTCCGGCGTCGGCGTCGCCGACATCGACTTCCTCGGCAACGTGCACCCCGACCAATTCTGGATGAGCTACACCCTCGGCAACGTGCGCGAGCGCAAGTTCAGCGAGATCTGGCAGGACATGTCCGATCCCCTGCTCGCCGGACTCCGCGACCGCGCGCCGAAGCTCACCGGCCGGTGCGGCGCGTGTCAGTGGAAGGACGTGTGCGGCGGGAGCTTCCGCGTGCGCGCCATGCAGGTGCACGGCGATCCGTGGGCTGAGGACCCCGGCTGCTATCTCACCGACGAGGAGTGCGGCCTCGTGCCGGGGAGTCGGATTCGCGAACCCGCCTGGTAGCGGGTGATCCGCACCGTGTCACCGGTCGCGTCGCTCTGGCTCTATCGTCTCGCGGTGTTCGCGCACATCGCCGGCGTGGTGGTGTGGATGGGCGCCGTCGCGTACTACCTATTCATCCTCCGCCCCGCCATTCGCATGGCGGGAATGGAGCGCAAGCAGACCTATCCCCTGCTCTCGGCCATCAAGTCGCGCCTGCGCCGCGTGGTCGGCGCGTCGATCGTCGTGATCGTCATCTCCGGCGTGTACAACGCGCACGTGCGCGGGTTGATCGGCTCCGCCGCCGTGGCCGATGATGTGCACCGTCGCATCTTCCACTGGAAGATGGTGATCGTGACGCTGCTCATCCTCACGTTCCTGTTCGCGCTGCCGCTCCTCGCGCGCATTCGCACGGGCAAGGTGCGCGGCCGCCTGTTCGTCGCCGTGCATGTCGCCGTCCTCATCCTCGGCGCACTCGCGGCCGGTGCCGGCGTGCTGCTCTCACGATAGCTTCCCGCAATGCACACGCTCGTTCGCCGCTACATCAAGACCGCCATCGCGTTCCTCATCGTCGGCCTCCTGATCGGCGGCTGGATGATCGTCCGTCGCGAGCTGTTCGGCCTCTACCCTCGGCCGTACGTCATCAGCGCGCACACGCACGCGCTCTTCGTCGGCTTCATCATGATGATGATCCTCGGCGTCGCCCTCTGGCTCTTCCCGCGCCCGGAGAAGACCGACGAGCGCTACAGCCCGACCGCCGCGAACGCGGCGTACTGGCTCCTCACCGTCGGCACCGGTGCGCGCGTGGCCGGTGAGCTGCTCCGTGTCGCCAGCGCCGCCATCGCGCTCCGCGTGATCATCGTCCTCGCCGGCTTCGCCCAGATCGTCGGCATCCTCGTGTTCTTCTACACCATCTGGACCCGCATCCGCCCTGTCGGCAGCAAGGTCCGCGAAGCCAAGGGCGAGCGCTTCTAACCTCTGCGCTCTGCGTTCTGCTTTCTGCTCTCTGCTCTCTGCTCTCTGCTTTCTGCTTTCTGCTTTCTGCCGTACGTCAGCGAATCCCCTACCGAGTCGAAGGATTCGGCTGACCAAACTTCCACTCTCTCCCGACTGATCGCACCAACGGCCATTCCTAGCTTCAGGTACCACTCGGCAGGACGCACTGTCCGAACTACCTGGAGATAGATCATGGTCAAGATGATGAAGGTGCTGGCTCCGGTCGGGACTGCAGTCGTCGTCGGCGCGAGCGTGATCGGTGTGCTCGGCGCGACGCGCCACGGCCCTACCGTCGAGCGCATCGACTTCGACCGGACGGTCACGGCGACGACGCCGGCATACAATGCTGCGGCCCCCGCTCCGTCCGACGCGGACGTGAAGGAGTTCCGCATCCCCATCAAGGACGTCACGCTGCAGATCGCGGATGGCGTCACCTATCAAGGCTGGACGTTCGGCGGCACGGTCCCCGGCCCCATCCTCCGCGCCCGCGTGGGTGACAAGGTGCGCGTCACGGTCGTGAACGAGACGGCGATGGCGCACTCCATCGATTTCCACGCCGCCCGCATCCCGGCCAACGTCGCCTACCGCATGATCATGCCACACGATTCGCTCAGCTTCGAGTTCACGCCCAAGGATCCCGGTGCGTTCCTCGTGCACTGCGGTACACCGCCCGTCACGATGCACCTCATGCAGGGGATGTACTTCGCGATGATCGTCGATCCGCGCGACGGCTGGGGCACGAAGGCCGACAAGGAGTTCGTCCTCGTGCAGAGCGAGTTCTACACGAAGCAGGCGGAGCAGAGCGAGCACGGTGAGATGCCGCACGGGAGCGACCACGAGCATGCGCCTGCACAGAGCGGCAGCACGGTCGTCCCCGCGGTCGTTCCCGATTGGCAGGACGCCATGGCCAAGAACCCGAGCTACGTCGTCTTCAACGGACGCGCCTTCCAGTACAAGGCGAACCCGCTCAAGGTGAACGTCGGCGACCGTGTGCGCTTCTTCGTGGTGAACGCCGGTCCCAACATGGACAGCGACTTCCACGTCGTGGGCGCGATCTTCAATCGCGTGCTCCCCGATGGCAATCCGGCACACGCGCTGCAGGACGTACAGACGTACGAGGTCCCCGCGGGTGGCGGCGCGGTGTTCGAAACGGTGTTCGACAAGGACGGCAGCGGCGAGGGGATCTACGCCTTCGTCACGCACAGCTTCGCCGATGCCGAGAAGGGCGCGGTGGGGATGATCCAGGTCGGAACGCCCAAGCAGTTCGCCTCGATGGTGCACTGAGCGACGATCGCGGACGGACGATCGCTGATGGCAGACGCGCGTACGACGGGATCGGGCAGTTCGGCGGCAACCGTGTTCACACGGGAGCAGCTCGCCGGGCTGCCCGATCCTGTTGCGCGCTACCTCGACTTCGCGCTGCAACCGGGGCAGCCGCTCGTTCGCGAGGCCCGCTTCCGCCAGGCCGGGATGTTCGCGCCGCGCCCCGACGCGTGGCGTCCCTTCACCGCGGTGGAGCGCTTTACCGTCCACCCACTATCGTTCCTCTGGAACGCGCGCATCCGGATGGCGCCGCTCGTCTCCGTGCACGTGCGTGACAGCTACGTGCACGGCGAGGGCGCGACGGTCGCGAAGATGGCCGGCCTCGTGCCTCTCGCGCATCTGCGCGGCGGTCCGGAGATGGCCTCTGGTGCTCTGCTCCGCTACCTGGCCGAGGCCGTGTGGCTCCCCACCGCGCTTCTTCCCAGCGAAGGCGTGACATGGGACGCGATCGACGCCGGCGTGGCGCGCGCGACATTCACCGATGGTGCCACGACTGTCTCCCTCGAATTCGGGTTCGATGCACGCGGCGCGATTGTCAGCGCGCGAGGAATGCGGTACCGTGCGGTGGGAAAGACGTTCGTGCTCACCCCGTGGACCGGCCGATACCACGATTACGCGCGCCTGAGCGGCATGATGATCCCGATGACGAGCGAGGTCGAATGGCAGCTCCCCGATACGACGTACCCGTACTGGCGCGGACGCACCGTGCGCGCGGACTACGTCTTCGCACACGCCACCCCTTGATGCGCTGAGCGACGACCATGCGACGTGACCCTCGCGCCGGCCCGGCGATCCCTCGCAAGATCATCGGCTTCCATCAGGATGACGAGCACCAGTGGGTGGCCGACCTCGAGTGCGGCCACACGCAGCACGTGCGACACGACCCACCGTGGCAGGTGCGCGAATGGGTCACCACCCCCGAAGGGCGCGCCAGCCGGATCGGCACCGTCCTCGAATGCGTGAAGTGCGTGACCGGCGAGCCCTGACCGACGCTACTGCTGCGCCGTCCGCGTCGCCGGCTCCCCAGCCCCCGCGTCGAGATCGTTCCAGTTCAGGATCGCGTTGAAGCCGAGGAAGAACGTCCCCTGCGTCTGCCACCGCCAGAAGGGACGGATGGCGAACATCACCACGTGCCCCTTGCCGAGCGGCGCATCCACGACCTGCGCGCGATTCGAGAGATACTGTCCGCCCGCGAGCACGCCCGAGAGCAGCATGTCGTTCGGGTTGCCGGGGAACGCCAGGATCACGCGCGGCCGCTGATCATCGGCGCTCACGCCTCCCGCGCGCGCGAGTTGACGGAACGACGCGCGCTCATCC
This sequence comes from Gemmatimonadaceae bacterium, assembly GCA_036381735.1. Classification (GTDB taxonomy): domain Bacteria; phylum Gemmatimonadota; class Gemmatimonadetes; order Gemmatimonadales; family Gemmatimonadaceae; genus DASSNR01. The sequence continues at coordinate 38,185 of DASVCF010000063.1, forward strand.
GCGCCCACGCCGCCCTGCGCACCACGACGCCGACGTCCGCCCGCCGCGGTCGAGTCCTGTTCCCACGGTGACAATCTGAGTGGCGTGGCCATCGGCGTGATGTCCTGTCCCACGCCCGGGATGCTCTCGCCGCCACCGAATCCGCGCGCGAACCCGCCGCCACCCACGCTCAACACGGGCGCCTGATTGAAGTACACCGGCAGCTGCCGCCCCGCGTAACCATAGACGATCGGGCTCTCGGTGTCCGCGATGATCCCGCGCAGGATCGACCCGCGCACGAACAATCCGTCGGGGTCCTCCACCGTCACGCCGTTCGTGATCCCGTACTCGGGGAAGATGGTCGACGTCGACCCTTCGACGATGAGCGTGCCCCCTTGCTCGACGAACTTCGCGAGCTCCATCAGCCCCTCCAGCCCCATCCCGCCGCGAATGTCGTCGCTCTGATCGAGCGCGCCGAGGTGCGGCGTCGCCGCCGTCCGCTTGTACGGCAGCGGCGTCGACGACGTCTTCGGAATCCCGTTCACCTGCGACGTCGCGCTCCCGCCGATGCTCGGCATGATGATGACATCGTACTTCGCGCGAAGATTCCCCTCGCGCAGCTTCTGATCGGCGAAGTAGGTGTACGGCACGCCGTACGTGTCGAGCGCCGCGCGCACCCACCCTTCGTCCTGCGTGCGCTGCCAGCTGTGCACGTAGCCGATGCGCGGGATGTCGAGATCGTGCGTCTTCACCTGCGGCACCGCGTCGGTGGCCCACGCCGACAGCCCGAGCGCCTCGAGCGACGGCTCGATGGCGGCGCGGTCCGCGTTCGGGATGATGAACGCGCCGGCGCGAAACGCGTGACCATCCATCGTGAAGTCCTCTTCCGCCGCGAGCATCTTCACACCCGCGTGCTTGAAGCGGAACGCCATCAGGTTGTTGTCCGCGGTGTGGTCGACGACGAGCACCTTCCCCGTGCCGGTGATGCCGCCCGGCGCCGTGACGTCCGCCGTGATCATCGCCATCCGCTGCGTCAGGATGCTCGTGTCCGTGACCGGCGTGACCGTGATGTCACGCATCAGTTGGAACGTCCACCCCGTGTCGTCGTACGGCCTCGGGTTGCCGAGCGCGTAGTTCTGCACGGCGAAGTACATGTCGGCGAGCGTACGGTACGGCTGATCGGCGCGGATGATGTAGTCGCCCGGCTGCACACTCACGTTCCCCGCGGTGAACGCGGACGTCGCACGCTGAATCTCGAGTCCCTGATGGCGCAGCTCGTTCACCGCATCGGCCGCGTCCGCCTTGCGCCGCTGCGTCGCGGGGATCACCCACGCGAAGGTGGGACCCGTGCGCCCCTTCTCCACCGAGCGCTTGTTCTTGAGCCAGTAGTTGCCGAGGTACAGCTCCTTGTTCTGTGCCACGTAGTGCAGCGCGAAGAGGATGGCCGACTCCTGGATGTTGACGTTGTTCCTCGGCCCCCATTTGATCTCTGGGAGCGGCGGGTTCGGCCGGTACCACTCGCGGCTCGTCTGCTGTGGGCGCAGCCGCAGGTCGCGGTTGTCCGGCCCGTAGCTCTGCACCTCGTAGAACCGCCCGATGCTGTTGTGCGTGTTGGCGATGAAGAACATGTAGTTCGGCACCCAGCCATCGTAGTAGCCCCACGTCCACACGCCCGGCACGCCGCGCCGCGTCATCTGCATGACGTCGTTCTTCGCCATCATCCACCACTCGTCGATGACGATCGGGTCGAGCTGCTCGTTGTACGGCCCCGTGCCGGTGGATGCGTACAGATACGACTGCGCCTCGTGCAGATCGTGCATCACCGTCGGCGTCCAATGCAGGAAGGTGCGCGTGACGTTCTGCGTGAGCTTGAGGAACTGCCCCATCCCATCGCGGTTGTTGTCGTGCGCCACGTACTTCCCCCAGTACATGAGCGGCAGCCGCTGTGCGCCGGCCGGCAGCTTCTTGTTGAAGTAGTAGGTGTCGACTTCCTTCTCGCGCCCATCCACTTCGATCACCGGCGTGATCAACGTGATGACGTTGTTGCGGATCGACTGGATGAAGGGCGTCTCCTCCACCGCCAGCCGGTACGCGAGCTCCATCAGCATCTCCGGCCCGCCGGTCTCCGGCGAATGCATCCCGCTCGTGATCCAGTAGATGGGCTTCGCCGTGTGGATGAGGCGTTGCGCCTCGGCCTCCGACGTCTTTCGCGGATCGGTGAGCGCATTGAGCATCCCGCGGTACTTCTCGAGATCGCGGATCGTCGCTTCGTCCGCGACGGCGAGCATCACCATGTCGCGCCCTTCTTCGCTCTTCCCGATGTTGAACATCACGACGCGCGGACTCGCCTGGTCGAGCGCCTCGAAGTAGCGGTCGATGTCCTTCGCGTAGGTGAGCTCACCAGGCGTCCCGACGATGCGCCCGAAGAACTTGAGCGGTGTGGGCACCGTGCGCGACGCCGGCAGATGATCGACGAGCTCGGTCGTGATGCGCGGGTCCTGCAGATACTCGTGGATCTTCGCGGTGTACGCGGAGTCAATCGCCTGCCTGGGCGCCGGGGCTTGCGCGCGGGCACTCGGCGTCTGCAACAGCGCACCTGCGGCCAGCGGCAGCGCCACGGCAAGATGACGCAGCGGTCGCATGCTCTGCGGCATGGGGCTTCCTCCTGAGAGGGACGGAGAAGGGGGATCCGGGAAGCGGTGGGTCGAGCGGGAAGGTGCGGCTCGCCTGCAATACGCGCGAGAGCGCCGGGACGTTCGGCGCTGGCGATCACCGCCTCGCGAATGATCCCACCGCCTCATGCATCAGCGCATCGAATCCCGCGTCGCGGTCAGCCTTGCGCTCGCGCCCGCCTCGGACCATGTATAGCAGTGTTCATGTCGTCCCGCTGCACATCCTTCACCCCGTCGAGCATACAAATCGACACGCTGCCTACCCAGCGGAGCGAACGTTGCGGGATCCCCCCTCTTCGTCTTCCGCGCCCCTCGCCTGATCGTGAAGAGGAGGGCTCTGGATGCTCAGGACGCGTAGGGTCCCCAGCGACCGCGCAACGTTCATTTGGCGGAACGGCATCGTCCGATGCGGTATTCCGCTAGGCGCGATCGTCTTTCTCTGGGTTGTCGTCGCGCAGTTTTCAACGACACTCGACGGTCTCCAGACGCGCTCGGGTTGGCTCGAGCTCGGTCTGCTCCTGTTGATCTGCGTCGGCGAATGGACACTGGGCGGAGGCTGGCTCATCGGGGCCGCGCTCTGGTCGCTGCAGCACGGCAGCCTGGCGCCCGCGCGACGTCATCCACGGCGTCGCGCCCACCGCGAGGGACGACTGCAGCGGTAGCTGGACTCGCCGCCCCTGTCCACGTTGCCGCCGCCCCCAATGCCTGAGAGTAGCGCCGAGGAACACCGGACGCGCACGCGGCCGGACGGTTCGGTGGTGCACGGCTGGTCGCGTCGGATTCGCATCCACGCGCACGTCACACGGAGCAGCGCCCGTCGGTCGTGGAACTCGGTTGCGGCGGTGGCCGACGCGCTCTGGCAGCGCGTCGTCGATTGGTTCAACGCGCGCGAGCTCAGCGAGAATGCGATCCTCATCGGCTTCGCCGTCGTCATGGGAATCGGTGGCGCGCTCGGCGTGGTCGCGTTCTACAAGACCATCGACCTCGCCTTCTACCTCTTCTATCGCTGGCCGGGCACTTTCCTCTCGCACGCGGACTTCCTCGCCTATCGTCCGCTGTTGACGGCGGTCGGCCTCGGTGCCGCGTGGTGGGTGGTGCAGCACGTCGGCCGCAAGCACGAAGGGATGAACGTCCCCGATGTGCAGCTCGCCGTCGTGCGACGCGGCGGCGACATCCCGCTCCGCCCCGCGCTTGCCCGCACCGCCGCGAGCGCGATCACGCTCGGGAGCGGCGGCTCGGCCGGAAGCGAAGGGCCCGTCGCCGTGCTCGGCTCCGCCATCGGCTCCTTCCTCGGCCGCGCGTTCCAGTTCAGCGAGAGCCGCATGCAGGTGCTCGTCGGGTGCGGCGCGGCGGCCGGCATCTCGGCGGCGTTCAACGCGCCGCTCGCCGGCGCCTTCTTCGCCATCGAAGAGATCCTCGGCTCGTTCGCGGTCGGGAGCTTCCCGCCCGTCGTGGTGAGCAGCGTGATCGCCGCCGTGATCTCGCGCGCCGCGTTCGGCAACCACCCGGCCTTCCCGATCCCAGAGCAATACGGGTACGCGCTCACATCAGAAGTCTTCCTCTTCTATCCGCTGCTCGGCGTCGTCACCGGCGTGGCGTCCGCGCTCTACGTGCGAACGTACTTCTTCGCGGACACCGCCGCCAAGCTGATGCGCCGCATCCCCGTTGGACGCCGGTTGATCCCGTGGATCGGCGGGCTCCTCGTCGGTACGCTGGTGTTCATCTCGGGCGGACTGCTCGTGGGCTACGGTCACCTCGCCGTCCATCTCGAGGTGTTCGGGCGCATGGCGTGGTACGTGCTCGCGCTGCTCGCGCTCGGAAAGATCGTCGCCACGTCGATCACCCTGAACTTCGGCGGCTCCGGCGGAGTGTTCACGCCGTCGCTGTACATCGGCGCGGCCACCGGCGGGGCATTCGGGGCGGCGCTGGTCGTGCTCTTCCCCGGATTGCGACTGCACCCGGAGGCGTACGCGCTCGTCGGGATGGGCGCGCTGATCGCGGGAGCGACGGATGCGCCGATCACCGGGATTCTGATCGTCTTCGAGATGACCAACGACTACGCGATCGTGCTCCCGCTCATGCTCGCGACCGTCATCTCCTACGTCGTGGCCCGACGCATCGAGCCCGACTCGTTGTACAGCGGATGGCTCCATCGCCGCGGCGAGCGCATCGAGCACGGCGCCGACCGCGATGTGCTCGTCGGTTTGTGCGTGTCCGATGCCTACGAGCAGAATCCACAGGTCATCGGCGAGCAGGCGAGCCTGGCGGACATCCTCGAGCATCTCGGGCGCACGGAGCAGGGCTACTTCCCCGTCATCGATCCGGACCATCAGCTCGTCGGCGTCATCACGATGACCGACCTGGGGCGGTTGGCCAAAGATTACCGCGATCTCAGCCCGCTCCTCATCGCGGCCGACGTCGCGCAGTCGTCCGAGGTGGTCGCACCGAACGACTCGCTGCTGGCCGCGATCCGGAAGATGGGCGTTCGCGGCTCGGCGTCGCTCCCGGTAGTCGATCCTCAATCCGGGAAGCTCGTGGGACTCATCAGCCGGAGCCACATCCTGGGCGCGTACGAGCGATCGGTCGCCGGGTCCGAGCCGATCGCGGACAGCGACGAATAGCGACGTGCGTACGCGACCGGTGCGGAATTGCGACGCTCGATGGCATGGGTGGCATGTCGCCTGCGGCCCTCGTACGCCAACGGATTCGCGGAGGCCCGGCATGGAACGGCAGACATCTGCGCAGCATACCCCTGCGCACACTCCGACGATGCAACCGAGCAAGGAAGCGAACGAAGAGCAGTTGCAACTCGCTCGTGTGCAGGGCGATGCCTTCGGGAAAGCCGTCGCGCGCCTGACGCAGAAGGTCGCGGAGGAAGGCGTGCTGCAACGCGCCGGCGACTACCTGATCGGCTACGCGGTGGAAGCGGCGGAAGGACTCTATCACATGCGAGACGGGACGCTCGAGTGGGTGGAGCCCGGTGATGAAAACATCCACGTCGAGGTCGCGGTGCGCGATGGGGCCGATGGCCGGTTCGTGCCCGGCCTCACGGTGTACGCGACGCTCATCGATGCCTCCGGCGCGGAAGTTGGGCGCCACCAGCAGCCGTTCCTCTGGCATCCGTGGGTCTACCACTATGGTCGGAACTGGACGGTGCCCGGGAGCGGGATGTACACGCTGCGCGTACACGTGGAACCGCCCACGTTCTCGCGCCACGACAAGATCAACGGTCGGCGCTATACCGAGCCCGTGGACGTCGAGTTCCGAAACGTGCACATCGACACGGGCCGCAAGAAGAGTTGATCTTCGCCGGCGGCGTACGGCCGCTGTCGTGAACGCCGCCCTCGCGAGTTTGCGGCCTACGGCATCATGCCCAGCCGCCGCTCCACCGCTTCGCGTCGCGACCGGCTCACGCGCAGCCGCGCCCCGCTCCGGAGCTGCACCTCGTAGTCCCCGCCCGCGCCCTTGAGCAGCGTGTCGATGAGATCGACGCGCACGATGGCCGAGCGATGGATGCGCATGAAGCGCGCGGGATCGAGCCGCTCCTCGAGCGTCTGCATCGATTCACGGATCACGTACTTGTGCTCGCCCGCGTACAGCTCCGCGTACGGTCCGCTCGCGAGGATGTACTCGATCTGCGACACTGGGACCACGCGCACCTTCCCCTTCATCTCGACTGCGATGCGCTCGAGATACGGGGGCGCTGCGAGACCGGGCGCGCCCGGATGGCTCGAATGCACGCCGCTTGCCGCACTGCCGCCCGCTCCCTGCACCGCACTCGACGCCTCGCCCGCGTGCAGCACAGCGAGCAGCTGCTCCCGCAACCGCCCGATCTCCCGGAGCTCGATCATCCGACGCGCGCGCCGGAACGCCTGCTCGAACCGCTCGTCATCGAACGGCTTCATCAGGTAATCCACGGCGGCGACGTCGAACGCTTGCAGTGCATACTGATCGTAGGCCGTCACGAAGATCGTCGCCGGCATCGCGGCCGGCCCGATCGCGCGCACCACGTCCAACCCGGTCTGTCCGGGCATCTGCACGTCGAGAAAGACCAGATCGGGGTGCAGCGTCCGGATCGCGTTCACGGCCGCTGCGCCGTCGGGCGCCATGCCCACGATCTCCACGTTCGGCTCGGCGCGCAGCAGATCCTCCAGCCGCTCGCGCGCCAGCAGCTCGTCGTCGGCGATCAGCACACGCAGCGGCGGATGCTCGGCCATGACGCGTGCTCTATGCGGACGCGACCGGCACGACGACCGTGTGCAGATCGGCGCGCGTGTGGAACGGGAGCACCACCTCCGCGATCATCCCGCCGCCCGGTGCCGGCTCGAGCAGGAATCGCTGATGCGCGCCGTACAGCTGCTCCAGTCGAGCGCGCGTGTTGCGCAATCCGACGCCGCTGCTCGTCCCGTCGCCGAGGGTGATCCGTTCACCCGATGTCGCGTCGGTCGATGTCGCATCGGCCGATGTCGCGTCGGCCGATGGTGCCGCGTTCGCGTCCGGCGTCCCGCCGGTGGCACCGACCGCGCCGGTTGTCCGGTCACCGCCGTCGCGCACCGTGAGCACGAGGTCATCCCCCGTGCGACGAGCCGTCACTACCACACGCCCCACACCCGTCGTCGCGCTCGTGCCGTGCTTGAGCGCATTCTCCACCAACGGCTGGAGAATCAGATTGGGCACCAGCGCATCGCGAACCTCCGGCGCCGCATCGATGTTCGTCTCCAACCGTCCCTGAAAGCGGATCTGCATGATCTCGAGATAGCGCCGCAACAGCTCGAGCTCCTCGTGCAGCGGGATCTCCTGCTCCGTCGTCCCATCCAACGTGTAGCGCAGCAGCTCGCTCAGCCGCGCGATCATGCGCCGCACGCCCTTCGGATCGCGCTCGACGAGCGCCGACACCGCGTGCAGCGTGTTGAACAGGAAGTGCGGGTTGAGCTGCGTCCGCAGCACCGACAACCGCGCCTCGGCGAGCTGCGCCTGCAGCTGTGCCGCGTGCGCCTGCAGCAGCACCGCCTCCCGCTGCCGAGCGCGATAGCGCTGGAAGTAGTCGCGCGCGAGCCCCGCCGCGATGATCGCGAACGTGACGATCACGCGATCGAGGTAGCGAAGCCGGACGATCGTCCAGAGCGGTGGCGGTGAGCCACCGCGTCGACGCGCGGTCGGCGGGAAGATGTGCGCGCGCACCAGCTCGACGCCCACGTCCACGAAGAGCGCGACCAGCAGCCCGACGGCAACGAGCAGCAGCACGCGCGCGATGCGATTTCCCTGCTCCGTGCTCGAGCGGCTCGCGAGCACGAACACGAGCGGCGTCAGCAGCGCCCACAGATACGACTCGAAGAACGCGAGCTCTACCACCGGCGCGGAGAACGTCACGACGCCCGTGCGCGGATCGACCATGCGGTTCGCGCTCGTCAGGAGCGCGAACACCGTCCAGAACGCGAGGATGAGCAAGAGCTCGCGTGCACCCAGCGGGACCCGCTCCGCCTCGGTCGTCATCGTCCGATCGCCATTCATGTCGCCCCACGTGCAGTTCGTGACGCCAGCGTGCAACTCGTTACAAATACGCAACTTACGAGCATTGCTCCGCGTAAGTTCGGTAGCGCGCGGACGAGATGCAAGGTCGCCCGCGCCACCACCAGATCCGACCCGCGTGTGGCCGGACGAACTTCGAGGCTGACATGAAGAAACTCAAGGTTGCGGCAGCCATCACCGTACTCGCGCTCGCCGCGGGACTGTGGATGTACAGTCGCGCCAGCGCGCACGAGACACCGGCCTACCGGTACGCCACCGTCACGCGGGGCAATCTGCAATCCACGGTGTCCGCCACCGGCACGCTGGGCGCGGTCACCACCGTGCAGGTCGGCACGCAGGTCTCGGGTCAGGTGTCGGCAATCTACGCCGACTTCAATCAGAAGGTGAAGAAGGGGCAGCTCCTGGCGCGCATCGACCCCACGCTCGCACAGCAGGCCGTGGCCGACGCCGAAGCGCAGCTCCAGAAGGTGCAGGCGCAGGAGCTCCAGGCGCAGCAGGTCTACGACCAGGACAAGCCGCTCTTCCAATCGAAGTACATCACGGCCACCGAGTTCAACACCGCGCAGGCCAACCTCGCCGTCGCCAGGGCGAGCGTGAAGTCCGCGCAGGTATCGCTCGACAAGGCGAAGCAGAACCTCTCGTACACCAACATCTACTCGCCCATCGACGGCGTGATCGTCGAGCGCGATGTGGACGTGGGGCAGACCGTGGCCGCGAGCTTCTCCGCGCCGCAGCTCTTCCTCATCGCCAACGATCTCTCGCAGATGCAGATCCTCGCGTCCGTGGATGAGAGCGACATCGGGCAGATCAAGGATGGACAGCAGGTGACGTTCACCGTCGAAGCCTACCCGACGCACACCTTCGCCGGCACCGTGCAGCAGGTGCGGTTGCAGTCGAAGACGACGGACAACGTGGTCAACTACACGGTGGTGGTCACCGTGCAGAACCAGGACGGCAAGCTGCTCCCGGGGATGACGGCGACCGTCTCGTTCCTCACTGGCTCGGCGGACGGCGTGCTCCTCGTGCCCAACGCCGCGCTCCGCTTCCGTCCTACGCCGCAGATGCTCGCGTCGCTGAAGCAGACATCGAGCGCGCAGTCGGCGAATGCGAGCGTGCGTGGCGATTCCGCGAAGGTGCGTGGCGACTCGGCCATCGCGATGACGGGCACGCCGGCCGGCACCACGCGTCGTACGCAAGGCACCGGCGGTCAGTCGGGCACCGCGACGCACGCGGGCGCCCGTCCCAGCTCGGCGCTGCTCTGGCACGTGGATCCGAACGGCAAGGTGACCGCCACGCGCGTGCACGTCGGCCTCACCGATGGCCAGCAGACCGAAGTGCAGGGTCAGGGGATCACCGCCGGAATGCAGATCATCGTCGGCACCATCACTGGCTCCACCAGCGTATCGACGAGCGCGCCGTCGTCGAGCCCGTTCCAGACGCAGTCGCGCGGCGGCTTCCGCCCGGGTGGGTTCTGATGTCGACCACCATTGAGAACACGACGATGGCCGCGAAGTCCGTCATCCAGATTTCGCACGTCAAGAAGATCTACCAGACCGGCGAGACGAAGGTGTTCGCGCTGCGCGGTGTGGACCTCACCATCCGGGCCGGAGAGTTCGTGGCGATCATGGGCCACTCCGGCTCGGGGAAGTCCACGCTCATGAACGTGCTGGGCTGCCTCGATACGCCCAGCGAGGGCACCTACATCCTGGATGACACGCGCATCGACGGCCTGTCGAAGAACGACCTCGCCGACATTCGAAATCAGAAGCTCGGCTTCGTCTTCCAGGGCTTCAACCTGCTCGCGCGCACGACGGCGCTCGACAACGTGGAGCTGCCGCTGCTCTACGATCGCGCCGGCCGCTGGCGCGACACACAGGCGATGGCGAAAGCCGCACTCGAGCGCGTGGGGCTCGGCGATCGCCTGGACCACCAGCCGAGCGAGCTGTCCGGTGGACAGCAGCAGCGCGTGGCGATCGCGCGCGCGCTGGTGACGCACCCCAAGCTGCTCCTCGCCGACGAGCCTACGGGCAATCTGGACACGCGCATGTCCGTGGAAGTGATGACGCTCTTTCAGGAGCTGAACGACCAGGGGATGACGATCGTGCTCGTCACACACGAGCCGGACATCGCGCACTACGCGACGCGCATCGTGGAGGTGCGCGACGGGCGGATCATCCGCGACCACCCGGTGGCCAACCGCCGCCGCGCGGCCGACGATCTCCGCGCACTCGACATCGAGCAGGACAGTGCGCCGGCCACGACGCCGGCCGAGGAGGCTGCATGAAGCGCATGACACTGCTTCGCGTCGCATGGCAGAGCATCGTGAAGAACGCGATGCGCACCCTGCTCACCATGCTCGGCATCGTGATCGGTGTGGGCGCGGTGATCGTGATGATCGCCGTGGGACACGGCGCGAAGTCGCGCATCCAGGAGCAGGTGGATGCGCTCGGGACGAATCTGCTCGTCGTCACGCCGGGCTCCACGCAGCAGGCCGGCGTGAGCCAGGGCGCGCAAACGTTCAATCGACTCACCACGGATGACGCCGAGAAGCTGCAGCGCGAATCGACGCTGCTCTCCGGCGTCTCGCCGGTGTTCTTCACGCGCAGCCAGGTGATCGGCGGGCTCGGCAACTGGCAGACGATGATCAACGGCGTCTCCGCGGAGTACCCCACGATCCGCAACTGGAGCGTGGCGTCCGGCCAGTTCTTCGATGACAACGACGTGCGCTCGATGCGCAAGGTCGCGGTGCTCGGCAACACCGTGGCGAAGACACTCTTCCCGGGCAGCGATCCCGTGGGCGCGAACATCCAGATCGGCCACGTGCCGTTCACCGTGGTCGGCGTGCTCGCGCCCAAGGGGCAGACCGCCACCGGCACCGACCAGGACGACGTGGTGCTCATGCCGTACACCACGGCGCAGAACCGGCTCACGGGCCGCGCGCACGTCGGCCAGCTCCTCGCCAGCACCTACTCGATGTCGGACATCCCGGCGGCGCAGCAGGAGATCGCGGAGATCATGCGCGAGTCGCACCGGCTCGTGCCGGGTGAGCCCGATGACTTCACGGTGCGCAATCAGACCGAGATGGCGCAGGCCGCGCAGAGCACCACGGATGTGATGTCGTGGCTGCTCGCGGCCATCGCGTCGGTGTCGCTCGTCGTGGGCGGGATCGGGATCATGAACATCATGCTCGTCTCCGTCACCGAGCGCACGCGCGAGATCGGGATCCGGATGGCGATCGGCGCGCGCGGCGCGGACGTGCTCACGCAGTTCCTGGTCGAGAGCATCGTGATGAGCGTGCTGGGCGGGATCGTCGGCCTCGCCGCCGGCTTCGGCGGCGCGGCACTGCTCGGCCACATCACCGGGTGGAGCACATCGACGCCGCCGTCGGCTGCACTGCTCGCGCTCGGCTTCTCCGCGGCGGTGGGGATCTTCTTCGGATTCTACCCCGCGCGAAAGGCCGCATCGCTCGATCCGATCCAGGCCCTGCGCTACGAGTAGCATGTCGTCCCGAGCACACTGTCATCCCGAGCGTCAGCGAGGGATCTCGCTGGAAGTCCGAGATTCCTCGCTCCGCTCGGAATGACAACCACGCGGGATCCCTCGCGGTGCTCGGGATGACACCACACTGTTCGTACGAGACGACGACGTCGTCTCTCACTGAGGAAGGGGAAGCTCATGTTCACTGAACGATTCAGAGGCGCATGGCACCGCATCGGACTGCGCCGCCTCTCGGCGGCGCCGGCCGTCATGCTCGTGGTCGGCCTCGTGGCCGCCGCGCCGCTCCATGCACAACAACCCGCGATGTCTCCACCCGCGACGTCTCCTGCCGCGGCGCCGACATCCGCTGCCGCACCGATCACGCTGGACCAGGCGATGCAGATCGCGCTGCAGCAGAACGGCGCGCTCCGGCAGGCGAAGAACACGGCGTCGCTCGGCGCCACCGGCGTGAAGCAGCAACAGCTCGCGTTCCTGCCGAACCTCGCGGCCACCGTGAGTACGTCGCAGAACTACAGCAGCGGCGGCATCGCGGGCTCCGCTGTCAATGGCCTGCCGGGGACCGGTGCGCTGAATCAGTCGTCGCAGTCCGTGAGCGCCGGCGTCTCGTCGAGCGTCACGCTCTTCAACGGACTCAAGAACGTCGATCAGCTGCGCAGCGCCAGGCTGATTCAGCAGGCCGGCACGCAGGACGTGAAGCGCGCCGAGCAGACGGTCGTGTACACCGTCGCGGCGAACTACATCAATCTCGCCGACCAGCAGGAGCAGCTCCGCGTGCAGCAGCAGAACCTCGCGGCGCAACAGGCGCAGGAGAAGGAGATCCAAGCCGGCGTGAACGCCGGCACGCATCCGATCTCCGATCTCTACCAGCAGCAGGCGCTCGTCGCCAGCGCGCAGGCCTCGGTGGTCGACGCGCAGAACGCCGTGGCGCTCGCCAAGGTGACGCTCATGCAGACGCTGCAGCTCGACCCGCGCGGCACGTACGAGTTCGCCACCCCGCCGGTCGACACGACGACCGCCGGTGGCGATAGCTCGCTCGATCTCGACAGCCTGCTCACGCACGCGCTCAGCCAGCGCCCGGACATCGCCGCGCAGCAATCGCGCGCCGGCGCCGCCAAGCAGGACGTGAGCGCGGCATCCGCGTCGTGGTGGCCAACGGTGTCACTTTCGGCGGGCTACTCGACCGCGTACAACAGCGCGGCCGCCGCGAGCCTCGCCGACCAGTTGGGGCAGCGCCAGGGCGCGTCGATCGGCATCGGCGTTTCTGTCCCGATCTTCGACCGCGGTGCCACATCGGCCGCCACGCAGCAGGCGAAGATCGCCGCCGACAACGCGAACATCGCGCTCCAGACGCAGCAGCAGCAGGTGGGCGCCGATGTGCGCAGCGCGTACCTGGACTATCAGGCCGCGCAGCAACGGCTCGCCGCGGCGAACGCGCAGCTCAAGGCCGCCACGCAGGCCGTGAACGCGGCGGAGCAGCGCTACCGTGTGGGCGCGGGCACGCTCGTCGATCTCACGCAGGCACGCGCCACGCTCGTGCAGGCACAGAGCGCGCAGGTGAGCGCGCGGTACGATCTCGTGCTGCAGCGCACCGCCCTCACCTACGCCGTCGGCGATCTCACACCCGATCGCGTGGCCCTCGGCTGACGCATCCGGGCGGCGCGAGGCGCGACGCTGCCACCTCGAGCACGAAGCCACGGTCTCACACCACGTGAGGCCGTGGCTTCATACTACCAGGGCGTGCGCATCACTCCGCCACGCCCGCCTCCCGCAATTCCTCCATCACACGAAGATGCTCGGCGAACTTGCGCGATCCCTGCCCCGTGACCACCACGACGTCCGGCAGACCAGACGCCACGAGGTTGTCTATCACGATGTCGGCGATCGTGCGCGCCTGATCGGGAGGCCGCTGATACGCCATCACACGCTCGCGGCGCAGCACGAACTGCGTGGTCGGATCGCGCCGCACCAGATCGGCGGGAACTCCCGGGAGAGTAAAGAAGGTCGAGAACGTCGCGCCGCGCAGGTCGAGCGCCCAATCCACGCCGGCATAGTACTCCTCATTCGCGTGCAGCCATTGCCGCGACAGATCGTCCGTCCAATTGAACCCCGCCTCGTTCACCTTCGGCGCGGCGATGCGTCCAGTGAGCGTGACGTGGCGAAAGACGCAGCACCACAAGAATGGCAGCGAGCGCCCCTCGTGCTTCAATCCTTCCACCGCCACATCCTCGAGCGCCGTCGTATTGAGCGAGCAGGAGTGTTCCACACACCGGGTCAAACGCACGTTGCGGATCAGCCACCGGTCGCCGGGACGCCGGCTCGCGAGCGCGTGGCAATTGTCGAAGCGGCAGCGCACCAGCTCGACGTTCTCGAGCGACGGTGCTCCGGGCGACACACGCTGCATGACGAAGGTGGCTCGTACGATGGTGCGCATGGGGAGAAGGACAGATTGGTGGGTGGGCGTCGCGTGGACGCTCGCACGTCCCCTAGGCGACGGTCACGCCGTCCCCCTGGTCACGGTCGGCACCGGCACGCGATCGCATCCCGGCACCCGGATCGATATGAGTCGGCCTCCGTGTACGGATCGGAGGACTCGGTCACCGAGCCGCAAACCCTGGACGCCGCTGGAGCCGGCGCATCCTTCCGCTATGTTCCGTGTAGATAGGTTGGCCGCGGAGCAGATCTGCAGGCCCACGACGCAGGGCCTCGGGCCGCAGCGCTCGTCAATTCGTGGGCCGACCGTGCCCGCAACGTTCCGTCCACCAGGTCCATTTCGACATCACCTCTGCCAATGCCTAAGAGACTTCTGAAGAGCGTGCTGATCGCCGGCGTGATCACCGGGATGAGCGCCGTGGCGCTCTCCGCAGCGGCCGCCCAGCAGCCGGCGTCCAGCCACCGCGCCGTGGGCGACACCTCCATCTTCGCGCCGCTCGATCTGTACCCGCCCCCGACCGCCTATCGCACGGCCGCGGGGACTCCGGGCCCGCGGTACTGGCAGAACCACGCCGACTACACATTGCACGCCACGCTCGACACCGCCGCCAAGACCGTGAGCGGGACGATGACGCTGCGCTACGTGAACCACTCGCCCGACACCCTCCGCTTCATCTGGGTCCAGACCGAGCAGAATGCGTTTGAGCCGAACTCGCTCAACTCGATGGTCTACGCGGAAGGGAGTCGCTTCGGGGCTCGCAACTTCGCGGGGGGCGACGTGATCGAGCAGTTCACGCAGGCCGTGGGTAAGAAGCAGGTCAAGCTCGACCTGCACGATCACGGCACCGTGACCAAGGTCGATCTCGCGCAACCGCTGGCGCCGGGGCGCACGGCCATCTTCCAGGCGGCCTGGCACTTCAAGGTTCCCGAGCACGGCGCTGATCGCATGGGACGCGACGGGACGCTGTACGAGATCGCGCAGTGGTATCCGCGCGTCTGCGTGTACGACGACGTGAGCGGCTGGAACACCGATCCGTATCTGGGACAGGGTGAGTTCTATCTCGAGTACGGCAACTTCACGCTGTCCGTAACCGTCCCCGCGGGCTACATCGTGGCGGCGACCGGCACACTCCAGAACCCGCGCCAGGTCCTCACGACCGCCGAGATCTCGCGTCTGGCCAAGGCGCGCAAGTCCCCGACGCCAATCTCCATCATCTCGGCCGCCGAGCTCGCGAGCGGTGCGGCGCGCCCGACGCACAAGGGCATGCTCACGTGGACGTTCAGCGCCCACAACGTGCGCGACGCCGTGTGGGCGGCGTCGCCCGAGTACGAGTGGGACGCCTCGTCGTGGCACGGCATCCTCGCGCAGGGCTACTATCGCCAGAGCGCGCCCGTGTGGGCCCACGGTGAAGCCGCCGATCAGGCGCGGATGTCGATCGAGGAATATTCCACGCGCTGGTTCCAGTATCCGTACCCGCAGATCTCGGTGGTGGAAGGACCGGTGAGCGGGATGGAGTACCCGATGCTCGCCATGGAGGCGGCGAGCCAGGACAAGCCCGGCCTGTACAACGTCATCACCCACGAGGTGGGGCACAACTGGTTCCCGATGATCGTCGGCTCCAACGAGCGCCTCCACTTCTGGCAGGACGAAGGCTTCAACACCTTCATCAACTACTTCAGCGAAGCGCGACGCTACCCGCAGAACGGCACCGAGCTCGAGCGCGCCGCGCGGGACCGCGAAAGCATCGAGCAGACGCAGCGCGGCAACTTCGACATTCCGATCGAGATCCCGGCCGATCGCATCGACCCGCGCAAGCTCGGCTTCACCGAATACGTGAAGACGGCCGTTGGTCTGCAGCTGCTGCGCGAACAGATCCTGGGTCCCGACACCTTCGACGCCGCGTTCCGCACGTACATCCGGCGGTGGGCGTTCAAGCACCCCACGCCGGCGGACTTCTTCCGCACGATGGACAACGCCGCGGGCCGCCGGCTCGACTGGTTCTGGCGCGAGTGGTTCTACGACGATGCCCACTTCGACCAGGCGATCGACACAGTGGCCTATCGCATGGCCGGTGACACCGACCGGGTGGCGATCCGCTACGAGAACAACGACCGCGGCGTGCTCCCGATCCTCGTGCGCTTCACGTTCACCGATGGCACCACCAAGGACTTCAGCTATCCGGCAGAAGTCTGGAGCATGAACACACACGACTATGTTCGCCACTACGCCTTCCCGGCCAGGACGGTGGCACGCATCGATCTCGATCCCGATTCCCTGCTCGTCGATGACGATCGCGGCAACAACACGTGGATCTCGCCCGACGCGCCTGGAGCCGTCGGGACGAAGGCGAAGGCGCAGGCAGCGGCCCGCGACTCCGCGACCATGCTGCTCACCGCAAACGACCTCGAGCGCTACATCGCGGTGCGGCAGGCGCTCGGATCGTACTGGAAGGCACACGCCGCGCAGTTCCAGAGCGCGCAGCAGAACGCGCAGGTCGCGACCGTGAGCTTCGGCGGTCAGGAGTTGAAGGTGGGAACGCTGGACTATGCGGCGCTCGTGAAGCAGGACAGTTCACTGGCGGCGATCTTCACGAAGAACGATTTCCCCATCGCGCAGCTCCAGCCGACCTCGATGGCGGTCTATCAGGCCCTCATTGCCGTGGCGTTGCACCAGGAGATGGGCGCGCCGCTCCCGCCCGACACGACGGTGATCGGCAAGAATGCCGCGCTGGTGACGGCGCATCAGAAGGAGCTGGCGGCCGTCGGGCTCGCGCTCAGGACGAACGGGGACAGCGGAGACGACCTGCAGCCCTGATCGACAGGGGCCCCGATCGGGCAGCCGAAGCGTGAGCGGCTGCCTACTGCGCTGGTAAGTCGCTGGATGCAGAGCACGACAGAGCCCGCCGAGGCCTCGATCTCGGCGGGCTCTGTCGTTGCTACAGTTGAGTGGGCCTGGGTAGAGTTGAACTACCGGCCTCACGCTCATCAGGCCGCCATCGTCCGCCGGTCAGCGCGTTGGAGCGCTGGAATCGCCGTGAACGGCGAGTTTCCTGTCGTCAGCGCTGCCGAGCGCCGGCCAGCGCTGACGTTTCGTGTTACCGCTAGTGTTACCACGAGCCGAGCGCGTATCACTACCCACATCCATCACGGCGATGACCACGAGCTGAAGTTGATCTGGATCCCCTGATCTACCGGCAGCGTCGTGTAGACGACCTCACCTTCGTCTTTCGTGGCGCCGGGCGGAAGCGCCTGGATCGTTCCAGCAATGCTCCAGTCCACACTACCCTGTGGACCGATGCCGCGCGCGATGAAGCTGAAGGTCTGTGTGATGGGCGCGTTGCTCGTCACCACCAACCGGATCGAGCCACCCTGCTGCACGCACCCTGCGTCAAAGCTCGATCGGTAGCGCTGTGAAAAGTGAAAGGTCGCGACGGGCGAGCCATCGTTCAGCGACGTCGGAACGTCGTTGTAGAGTATGTCCTCCGACGTAGCGCAGTCCGGCCCAGTGCCGTCGGTGCAGGCTGCACCGGCCGCGGTCAGCACGAGCATCGCGACGAAAGTCAGCGACCGGATCATGGGCACCAATCCAGTGTGGCCTGACCGTGGCGTCGATCGTAGACGCAGCGAACGCGACGCCGTCCCCAGCGACCCTGCACTGACATGTCCACGCTGTACAGGTTGCCGTGCAGATGCGACCACCGCCCGAAGTCATCGACTCGCAGCCGCGCGCCGTACGCGCGCTCCATGCACGCTTCCTCGGCGTGGTTCTGTGCATGGCGCGGGGGATGGCTGGTCCCCCTGCGCGTACCGCTCACACCACCGTAGCCACCGCCGTAGGTCCCATACGCACCGCGGTCGTCCTCGTACCCTCCGCCGTAGCCGCCTCCGACACTGCCGCCACCGTGGCCGCCACCGACGCGGCCATCGGATGTCGATCTGTACGCGAAGCGCGCGCGGCAGCCGCGATCCACCCACACGTAGCCGTACTCCATGCCCCACGTGACGTTGGTGCGGCACGAGGCCGTCCCGAGTTGCTGCGCGAGCCACACGTGGTGGCCAGCTGGTACTGAACACTGGCGACGGCGGCCATTCATCGACTCGCACACGATCGTGTGCGTCTCTTGCGCGTGCGCGCTGCGCGCGATGGCCGGCACGATGGCTGCCGCGCACAGCGTGGCGACGAACGTGATGGTCCGATGCATACGGGGCATCCTCCGGTTGTGCACGGCTCCTCCAACAGGACGCCATCGTGGCGTATGGCCGCGCGACACCGAAGAGGGCAACGGGTACGCCAGCCGTTGGGCCGCCCGTCGTGCGTGGAACGGCGGGGCGTGTCACCCGCTTCGCACTCACCGCTGTCTCCGCGGGGGGACAGCCGCCGGTTCCTCTTGTGTCAGATGCTTCGCCGCAATCGTCATGGTGGTCGCAGCGGTACGCGTTGCGCATCGACGGCCGGGGCTCGGCCATGACTATTGCACTGCGAGAGTACACATGCCGCACTACTCCTATCTGATCGTGGGCGGCGGCATGGCTGCCGCGGCCGCGATCACGGGCATCCGCGAGATCGACGACGCGGGCTCCATCGGTGTCATCACTGCGGAGCCACATACGCCCTACAACCGTCCGCCACTCTCCAAGTGGCTGTGGCGCGGAAAGCCGCTGAACAGCATCTGGCGGAAGGCCAACAGCAGCACCGTCACATTCCACCGGGCGCGAACCGCCGGCACGTTGGATCCCGATGCCAAGGCGCGCGATCGCATCGAATGAAGCGGCCCTTGCGCATCGATCCGCCGATGGCTGAGCGCCAAGGTAACGCCTGGCTCAGCTCCCGGATGTTGCGTCGGCCGCTGTACCACTACCCCTCGGCGCAGAGCGGATGGATGCGCGTGCCCCACCCCGCCAGGTGCTCCAAGATTGGAAAGAGGCTCTCCCCCAGTTCAGTCAGCGAGTATTCCACCCGTGGCGGCACCGTGGCGTAGACCTGCCGATGAATCACCCCGGCGGCGACGAGTTGCCGCAGGTTCTTGGCGAGCTCCTTGGCGGTGATGCCGCCGAGTCGACGCTGCAAGGCGGCGTACCGCAGCGGCGTCGGCGACACGTGCAGGTTGAGGAAGATCGGGACCGTCCACTTCGCGGCGATCAAATCGAGTGTCCGCCGGATGAGCGGCGGGCAGTGTTCGGCGCAGGTGTGCGCCGGACATGTGATGTCGCTGTCCGTATGGGAGGCTCCTGCCGTACTATCCATTTGGAAAGCTCCTATCATAGCGGTGCGTTCTTGCGAGCCTCGTACTGATCCTGCGAGGATTATCGTACTGCGAGCGCCCATGAAGCAGTAGGGGAAACGATCTCCCGATGGCGCACCTGTCACCGGGAGATCGTGTTGGGCGACCGTAGGGATACCGCGCCATCCCGCGCACGGCTCTCGAGAAACCGGGAGCATGGTGAACGCCCAGGCGGCTGCTGGTCTGAGCAACGGGACATGGCCTGAGCCATATCATCCTGCCGTATACGATATGCACGTTGCGTCCTCGAGCGCCACTGCCAATCCCCGCCGGATTGCGGGCAGCACCCGGCGTACAGCGCGGACCCCGGTCCGCGGCGTACCTTGTCTGAGCGGTTCGTGATGGAATTCCGACACAGCGACTGGGCGCTCGTGCTCGGAGGCTCCAGCGGCTTCGGCTTGGCAACGGCGAAAGTGCTGAGCCGCTGCGGCATGAGCGTGTGCGTGGTGCACCGCGATCGCCGCGGCGCGATGCCTCGAATCGAACGCGAGTTCGACGAGATCCGATCACAGGGAGGAGACTTCCTGGCCCTGAACGTCGATGCCCTCTGCGCAGACGGCCGAGCCGCTGTGCTCGACACGCTCACGGAATCGATGGGCAAGCGTGATCGCGTGCGCGTGCTGCTCCACTCGATCGCGCTCGGCAACCTCAAGCCAATCGCGCCGATTCCGCCGCCCGATCCGTGCGCGGCCGATCACAGCCAGATGCTGATCGACGACGAGGACATGGCGCGCACGGTGTACAGCATGGGCACCAGCCTGCTCACCTGGACGCAGGATGTGTTCGCGCGCCGGCTGTTCGCCGTGGACGCCCGGGTGTTCGGACTCACGAGCGAAGGCAACCAGATCGCATGGCCCGGCTATGGCGCCGTGTCCGCCGCGAAAGCGGCGCTCGAGGCTATCTCGCGTTCCATCGCCGTGGAGTTCGCGCCCTATGGCATCCGCTCGAACATCATCCAGCCCGGGGTAACGGATACGCCAGCGTTGCGCGTGATCCCCGGTCACGAGCGCATGCGCGCCGTCGCGGAGCACCGGAACCCGAGCGGCCGTTTGACTCGCCCCGAGGACGTCGCCGAGTTCATCTACCTGATGTGCCGCCGCGAGGCAGGGTGGGTGAACGGCGCGATCATCCCCGTGGACGGCGGCGAACGTGTGGCTCCCGCCTGAACGAGTCGCACGACACCGCGATGCTCTACATCCACGGGATCGGCCACTTCCATCCGGAAATCGTGATCGATAACGCCTTCCTCGAATCGCTCGATATTGGCACGACGGACGAGTGGATCCTCGAGCGCGTCGGTATCCGGGAGCGCCGCACGGTGATGTCCCTCGAGTACATCCGCGCCACTCGCAACGCGGATCCGCGCGCCGCGCACGAAGCGTCCACGTACACGAATGCGGAGACCGCGGTGTTGGCCGCCAGGATGGCCCTCGAGCGCGCCGGTCTGACGCCAGATGACATCGGCATGGTGATCGCCGGCGGGTGTTCGCCGCAATATCTGATTCCCGCGGAAGCGTGTCTCGTCGCGGCCGCTCTCGGCATTGCGGTGCCCGCGTTCGACGTCGGCTCCGCCTGCTCGACGTTCGTGGCGCAGCTGCACGTGCTCGAGATGATGGGCTCGGCATCCCTCCCCGACTTCGTGCTCCTCGTGAGCGCGGAAAACAACACGCGGGTCGTGAACTATGCGGACCGCAGCACGGCTGTGCTCTGGGGCGATGGCACCAGCGCGACCGTGGTGTCCGGCCGCGTTCCCGCCCGCCTCGCCGTCCGACAGACACGCTTCGATTCCGATCCATCGGACTGGGCCGCGGTCACGATTCCGACCGGCCGATTCTTCGCGCAGGAGGGCTCGGCCGTCCAACGGTTCGCAATTCGCCGAACGGTATCCACCGTCCTCGGCCTCCTGCGATCATGCCAAGCGGACAGCGACCGGCCACCGTGGTTCATCGGGCACCAGGCGAACCTGGGCATGCTGCGCTCAGCTGTGACACGGGCGGCGATCGCTGAATCGCATCACCTCTACAATGTCGATCGCTTTGGGAACTGCGGAGCCGCCGGTGCGCCGGCCGTGCTCTCGCAGCACTGGGAGTGTTTCTGTCCCGGCGATCGGCTGGCGCTCGTGACCGTGGGAGCGGGCCTCTCCTGGGGCGGCGCGTTGATCACGTTCGGCGGAACGCACACATGACCTTCGAGGAGTACATATCCCGGCGCACCTTCTCGAAGGAGGAACTGATCGCGATGAGCTGGGGCACGCTCATCGAGAACCAGCCATACGAGGACTTCGCGGTGCTGCCCGCGCCGCCCTTGCTGATGTTCGACCGAGTGACCGAGCTGCACCGGGACGGTGCTCGCGGCCGCATCATCGCCGAGCAGGATGTGCGACTGGACGACTGGTTCTTCCAGTGTCACTTCCGGCTCGATCCGGTGCAGCCGGGTTGCCTGGGCGTGGATGCCGTCTGGCAGCTGCTCGGCCTCTACTGCTCCGCACGCGGAGCACGCGGGATCGGGCGTGCGCTGGGGTGCAAGGAGGTCGAATTCGCGGGACAGATCCGCCCGCACAATCGCCTGGTCCGGTACGAGGTCGAGATCCGCCGCTACACGCAGTTCAAGAGCAACGGGACCGCCGTCGTGATCGGCACCGGCCGCGTGTTCGTCGACGATGCGCACATCTACACGATCACCGATGCCAAGGTCGGCCTCTTCGAGGGAATCCGCTACGCGGATTATCCCGGACGGTCCGCCAATGCGTTCGGCGGGTTGATGCAGCGATGACGGGAACGTGGCGAGGAGCCGGACGCGTGCTGTCACCGGTTGAGGTACTCTCCCTGGTGCCCCAGCGACCGCCCTTCCGTTTCATCGACGAGATCGTGGACATCGGTGAGGATCACATCGAGGGTCGGTACACATACCTGGCGGACGCCGGCTTCTATGCCGGGCACTTCCCCGGCATGCCGATCACACCCGGTGTGCTCCTGCTCGAAACGATGGCACAAGCAGGTGTGGTGGCGCTCGGGATCTACCTGAAGGCACTCGAGGTCGGTCTGGAAGAGCTGGCACGCTGGCGTTCGATCTTCACCGATGCCCAGGTCGAGTTCTTCGATCGGGTGCTGCCGGGCGAGCTCGTGATCTCGCGTGGCGAACGAGTGTTCTGGCGACGCAACAAGTTGCGATCGAGGGTGGAGATGACGAAACGTGATGGAACTGTCGTAGCGGTGGCCACGCTCTCGGGACTCGGGCTGCGCGTTGACTGAGCGCGTGGTGGTCACCGGCCTCGGCGTGCTCGCGCCCAACGGGCATGGGCTCGCGGAGTTCGAGCACGCGCTCCGCGCCGGATGCTCGGGTATTCGATTCTTCCCACATCTCGCCGAACTCAAGTTCGGCTGCCAGGTGGGTGGTGCGCCGCAAGGGGTGGACGCGATCGCGGAGCGGTACTTCAGCGAGGAGCAACGGGTCTCGATGAAGTCCAACGTGATCGCATTCGGCGCGATCGCCGCCGTGGATTGCTGGAAGGATGCGGGGTTCGAGGTGCCGTATGATTGGACCGGCGAGCCCGATTTCGACACCGGTGCGATCATCGGCACCGGGGTGGCCGGCATCGATCTCATGTGCCGTGTGGCCGGCCCGGCGATCGACAACGGCCGAGCTCGGCGCATGGGCAGCACGATCGTGGAGCAGGTCATGTGCAGCGGCGTGAGTGCGCGGATCGGCGGTCTGCTGGGGTTGGGTGGCCAGGTATCGACCAATAGCAGTGCGTGCTGCACTGGCACCGAAGCGATCGTGCAAGCCTACTGGCGAATTCGCGAAGGGCGGGCGAAGCGCGTGCTCGCGGGCGGTGTGGAGGCGGATTCCCACTACGCATGGGGATCGTTCGACGCCATGCGCGTGCTGGCCGCGAACCGGAATCACGAACCGGAGCGCGCCTCGCGCCCGATGAGCGCGAGCGCCTCGGGGTTCGTCCCGGGCTCCGGCGCCGGCATCCTCTTATTGGAGAGCCTCGGAAGCGCGCTCGAACGAGGCGCGCGGATCTACGGCGAGGTGTTGGGTGGCCAGGTGAACAGCGGCGGGCAGCGGCAGAGCGGAAGCATGACGGCCCCCAACCCGTACGGCGTACGGCGGTGCATCGGTGACGCGATGGCTGCCGCGGGGATCCGGGGCGATGAGATCGATGCCATCAACGGCCATCTCACGGCCACGATGGCAGATCCACGAGAGATCGCGAGCTGGCAGGCCGCGCTGGGTGTGCCCCCGGAGCGTTTCCCCATGGTCAATTCGACCAAGTCGTTGATCGGACACACGCTGGGCGCCGCCGGCGGTATCGAGTGCGTCGCAGCGCTGCTGCAGCTCGATCGCGGGTTCGTCCACGGGTCGATCAACTGCGAGGACCTGCATCCGGAGTTGGAACCGTACCGCTGCAGTATTCCCACGACGACGATCGAGCGGCAATCCAGAATCATCGCCAAAGCGAGCTTTGGCTTCGGCGACGTGAATGCGTGCGTGATTTTCGGGGCCTGGGACCCCGAACCCAACCATTTCAAATGAGGAATGCGGAACATGACGGATCAGGCGACGTTCGATCGGGTCATCGATATCATCAAGCCGTACGTCAAGAACGGTGACCGGCTCGCGACGGCAAAGCCGGAGACGCGACTGCTGGAGGACCTCGGCGTGAATTCCGCGCGCCTCGTGGACATCGTCCTCGCCTTCGAGGACGAGTTCGACATCGCGATCGATGATGAGGCCGCTGATCGGGTCTCCACCCTTGGCGATGCCATCGCCGTCATCCAGGAGAAGACCAGGTAGGCTCCGCCGATGGACCCGATCGCGCGACGCGATCAGCGCATGCTGGCCATGCAGCGCCGGACCTCGTATCTGTTCTTCCCGATCGTTGCGCTGCTGGCGCTCTCCTGGGCGCGGGTCGTGAAGCGCCTCTCGATCAGGGACCCGCGACAGATCCGGGCCCGCTTCGCCGCGCTCATTGGCGAAACACACGGCCCTGTCCTGATCTGCGCCAACCATCTCACGCTGCTCGATACGATCGTCATCGTCTGGGCCCTCGCGCCGATCCATCGCTACATCCGACGGTATTCACTGTTCCCGTGGAGCGTGCCGGAGAAGGTCAACTTTTCGCGTACTTGGTTCTGGCGCGTCGCCTCGTTTCTCGGCAAGTGCGTGTATATCACGCGCGGCGGGCCTCGGCACGAGGTCAACCGCAGCCTGGCCAAGATCACGCATTTGCTCCGAACCGGTGAGGTGGTGTCGATCTTCCCCGAAGGCGGACGGAGTCGCACCGCGCGCGTGGACACGCAGAATTTCACGTACGGCGTGGGTCAGATCATCCAGGCCGTGCCCGAGACGCGCGTGCTCTGTGTGTATCTGCGAGGGCGGGACCAGGACACGTACAGTGATTTTCCGCGGACGGGCGACGAGTATGTCGTAGAGCTCGAGATGTTTCACCCCACGACGGTCTACTCGGGACTCCGCGCGGCTCGCGATCTGGCCACCCAGATCATCCTGCGACTCGCCGCGATGGAGGCGCGGCACTTTGCGCATCGGGAATGACGTGGTCGACCTCCGGTTGAGCCACACTCGAGGAAAAGCGCGCGATCATCGCTTTGTGGAGCGCGTCTTCACACCGCGCGAGATCACCCACATCGCCCGATCCGCCGATCCGGATCGCGCGCTGTGGATCTGCTGGGCGGGCAAGGAGGCCGCCTTCAAGATCGCACGGCAACTTGACCAGCGGGCGATCTTCGCACACGCCGCCTACGAGGTCACGCCGACGATGTGCACGCCGGCTGGCGATACCCCACCGTCCATCCAGTGCGCGCACGGTCATGTTCAGCTTCGTGGCGTGCGCGAACTGGATGACGTACGCTTCGCGCTGCAATGGGTGGTCACCACCGACTTCGTCCACTGCATCGCGGTCGATGGAGGCACCGAGGCCGACCCGATCTGGGCACGGGTGGCGACACTCGAGGAGCTCCATCGCGGCTCTGATCCGTCCACGTTCTCCGCGCGGGAACGCGAATCGGCCCGCTCCGTTGAATCTCGCGCGGTTCGACACCTCGCTCGCCTCCTCGCTCACGAGATCGGCATCGGCACCGCGGAAATCGTCCGGGCGGCCGCCGAGACGGCATTCGCTCCGCCGCGCCTGTACCGGGCGGGTGCCGCCGAACCGCTCCACGGATGGGGCGTCAGCTTGTCGCACGATGGCGGCTTCGCGGCTGCAGCACTGTGCCGGACGGCATCGGGCGCGTGAGCGCCGGACTGATCATCACATCGACCGTGGAGTCGAGGACGGAGCAGCGCCACCCCGGCGTGACCGTGCGCAGCCTTCCCCATCGTTCGATCGTCCTCGGCCTGGTCGTCCTGGCCGACGTACGATCCTAGTGCGCAGAGAATCAGGCGCCTGCACCTCGCACTACGGCACTCGTCATTCATCAGAAGCGTGATGACCATGCAGGAATGCACGCCTGTTCACCGCGCTAGAACTCCCCGATGGCCGCCTCGTTCACGATGCTCGGTATGTCTGCGCACGTTGGGGCTTCGATCGCGCGGCCGCAGAGGAGCCTGGCGAGCCCTCTCTCCCGAGGCGGGATTGCTACCGCAGTGTCGCCACACGGTTTCTCGGTAACAAAAAAGCTCGGCCGCATCGGGAGTGACGATGCGGCCGAGACTTGGCAAGTGGGCCTGGGTAGAGTTGAACTACCGACCTCACGCGTATCAGTCCGCCATCGTCCGCCCGTCAGCGCGTTGGAGCGCTGGAATCGACGTGAACGGCGATTTTCCTGTTGTCAGCGCTGCCGAGCGCCGGCCAGCGCTGACCTCTTGTGTTACCGCTATTGTTACCGCGGCTGCGGAATCAGTCGAGGTGGCGTAGCCGGCCCACTCCATTCGGGATCATTCAGTGTTCCGGCCCATCCGCATCGACGTGCTGCAAACGTGGCACGAGCAGGTGAATGATGACCCACGCGGAGACGTACGCGAGACCGCAGATCACAAAGATCACGCTATAGTTGCTGTGCGTCGCCTGCAGAATCCGCCCGGTCGCCCGCTGGAAGAGCACGGCACCGATGGCACCGACGAAGCCCCCGATGCCGACGACCGATGCGACCGCTTGCCGCGGGAACATATCACTGGTGAGCGTGAAGAGATTACAAGACCACCACTGATGCGAAGCCGCCGCGACACTCACGATGGCAACCGCCACCCACACGCTCCGTGCGTGCGGTGCGAACATGGTCGGCACGATGAGCAACGCCGCCACGAGCATGGCCGTCTTGCGGCCCCAGTTCACCGACCAGCCGCGCGAGATCAGCGCGCCGGAAAACCAGCCGCCGGCGATGGAGCCGAGATCGGCGAACACGTAGATCACGATCAGAGGCAGCGCCAAGTGCGAGAGCTTGATCCCCCAGTTGGCGTCCAGGAATTTTGGCAGCCAGAACAGATAGAACAACCAGATGGGATCGGTCAGGAACTTGCCGGCCGCGAAAGCCCAGGTCTGCCTGTGCGTGAGCAGTTGTCGCCAGGGCACCGGCTCCGTGCGCTCGACCGGATCACTTCGGATGTATGCCAGCTCGCCGGGCGAGACTCGAGGGTGTGACTCCGGATCGCGATACAGCGCGAGCCAGAACACCAGCCAGAGGAATCCGAGGGTCCCGGTGGCGATGAACGCCCACTGCCATCCCCATTTGAGCGTGATCCACGGAACGAGCAGCGGAGCGAGCACCGCCCCGACATTACTTCCCGCGTTGAAGATTCCCGTCGCCAGTGCGCGCTCTCGCTTGGGAAACCACTCCGCGACCGCTTTGATCGAGCCCGGGAAATTGCCCGATTCTCCGAGACCCAACAGCGCGCGTGCCGCCGAGAACCCGGCCGCCGTCCGCGCGACCGCATGCGCCATCGCGGCCACACTCCAGGCGATGATCGAGACGGCGAAGCCACGACGCACGCCGATCCGATCCATGAGCCGCCCCATGCCGAGGAAGCCAAGCCCATATGCTAGACTGAACCAGGAGACGATCTGCCCGTACTGGACCTCCGTCCAGCCCAGCTCGCGCTGCAGCGTCGGCGCGAGAATGCCGATCACTTGTCGATCGACATAGTTGATCGTCGTGGCGGCGAAGAGCAGCGCGCAGATGGTCCACCGGAAGCTCGACTGCGCACCTCCCGCCGATGCGGACGGTTGGGATTCCAGCTCGACGACCGTTGCACCCGGCGTGTCTGCGTCGACCGATCCGGGGGGCGGTCGCTTCTCGAATGTCATGCTCCTCTCCTTCCCGTTAGCGCTGTACGGTTAGCGCTGTACGCGCCCGCTCGCATCACCCTTCATGAGCGCCTCCACTTCGCTGACGCTCAACCGGTTGAAGTCACCCGGAATGGAGTGCTTGAGGCACGAGGCAGCAGTGGCGAACTCGAGCGCGCGCGCATCATCACGCCACGTCACGAGTCCGTAGATCAGTCCGGCCGCGAACGAATCCCCACCCCCCACGCGATCCACGATGTCCGTGATCTCGTATTTGCGGCTCACCAGAAAGGCGTCGCG
>DASVCF010000064.1:0-16597 GCA_036381735.1 Gemmatimonadaceae bacterium
GATCGTGTCGCGCGCCTGCGCCGCATCGGCCTGCTTGAGGAAGACATTGAGCGGTGTGACGCGGCGCTCGGTGTAGAGATGGCGAACGATCACGCGATCGCCATCGAGCCGCACCGTGGACGGCGCGTTCGCGAGGAGACGCTCGAGCAACGGCGGCGCAAAGCGATCCCGATGAAACTCGAGGTGCTCGAACTCCTGCGCGTCGGCCAGGCGCCCCACGCGGTCGTGGACGAAGATCAGGTGATACTTCTCCATCACGGTGCGGCGCGTGGTGCGCTTGGGCGCGCCGAACGCATCCTTGATCACTTTGAAGACGACGTTGAACGACGGCAGCGTGAACACATCCATCACGAGCCCCGGCTCCCCTTCGGCGACCTCGAACCGCGCCCGTGGGTCGCGCAGGTGCTCGATCAGGCTCCGGTACAGCTCCGTCTTCCCGTGCTTGTTGTAGCCGATGGAGGTGTAGAGCTCGTCGATGCGTTTGTGCGGCATGATCGACGTGAGGAAGTCGATCACCGCGCGCGGCCGGCGGGCTTCCACCCGGAAGTACGACCAGCTGAAGCCGAAGACGATGCTCGCCTCGTCCACGGTGGTGAGGACGGCGTCGACGATGATGCCTTCTTCCGTGCTCGCGAGCGCAAAAACGAGCGGAACGATGGTATCGCCGCGGCGCATGCGCCCCACCAGATACGCGCCCTTGTTCCGGTAGAAGACGGACTGAATGACATCCACCGCTTCGGGACGCGCATCGCCCCAGGTGCGTCGCATCTCGTCATCGACGGCCACGGCGGCGAGCGAGACATCGTGCTCGAGGTCGCGGTACCCCGGCTGCCAGGGGAAGTCGAGGAGGATGCGCCGCACGAGGTGCGCCGTGCGCTCCGCGCCACGGTACGTGCGGAAGATCGGCGCGTCCACCTCGCAGGCGCTCGGCATCTCGGAGCTCACGTACTCGACGCGCGGATTCACCCCGACCGTGGTGAAGATCCGCCGGCTCACGGAATTGAAGAACGTCTCCGCCAGCTCGGCGTCCGTGCGCTCGACGATGCAGCGCGAGTACATCTGCCGCATCTCTTCCCAGGTCGGGATGTGCGTGACGGACTCGCCAAGATCGCGCCGGACGAGCGCGAGCCCCGCCTCCACCTGGTCCTTGTAGACGGCCAGCCGGTCGCTCGCGTCCTGCTGCGCGCCGCGCCAGTCGCGCTGCTCGAAGCGCCCGATCGCCCGCCGCGTGATCGCCTTGAACGTCGTGTCGTACGCCTCGAAAGCGGACAGGATGGAGCCCGCGGCTCGATCGGCGAGCCGGTTGCCATGAGACGGGGGGGCGGTAGAATACATGACGGATATTTCGAACTCGAGTATTGGCTGTGAGCTGTCAGCTGTGAGCTCTGAGCTGTGAGTAGCTGTGAGTGGAGGCTGTGAGCTCGACCATCCAGGGAGCGTCGAGCTCACAGCCCGCTCACAGCCCAAAGCTCACAGCTCAGAGCTCACAGCCCCAAGCTTCCAGATCCACGTCCCAACACCGCGACCTTTCATGCCAACCTCCAGCTTGCCCGCATACAAGAGCCTCACCCCGCCCGCGAAGGGCGAGACGATCACCATCACCGATGGCACGTTGCAAGTGCCGGCCCATCCGGTCATCCCATTCATCGAGGGGGACGGCACGGGGCCGGACATCTGGCGCGCGGCGAAGCACGTCTTCGACAGCGCCGTCGAGAAGGCCTACGGCGGGAAGCGCCGCATCGAATGGTTCGAGGTGTTGGCTGGCGAGAAGGCGAAGAACCGGCTCGACAGCTGGCTCCCCGACGACACCCTCGCGGCGATCGAGCATCACCTGGTCGCGATCAAGGGACCGCTCACCACGCCCGTTGGCGGCGGCTTCCGGTCGCTCAACGTCGCGCTCCGCCAGAAGCTCGACCTGTACGCCTGTGTGCGCCCCGTGCGCTACTTCGCGGGGGTCCCGTCCCCGGTCGTGCACCCCGAGCGCGTGGACATGGTGATCTTCCGCGAGAACACGGAGGACATCTACGCCGGGATCGAGTGGCGCGCGCGCTCCGAGGAGGCCAAGAAGCTCATCCGCTTCCTGCAGGACGAGCTCGGCGTGACGACCATCCGCTTCCCCGAGAGCAGCGGGATCGGGATCAAGCCCGTGTCGGAGGAGGGGAGCAAGCGTCTCGTACGCGCCGCGATCGCGTACGCGGTGCTGCACGGACGGCGCAACGTCACGCTGGTGCACAAGGGGAACATCCAGAAGTACACCGAGGGCGCGTTCCGCGACTGGGGCTACCAGGTGGCCGCCGAGGAGTTCGGCGCCAAGGAGCTGGACGGCGGGCCGTGGATGCAGCTCCCCAACGGCATCGTGATCAAGGACCTGATCGCCGACAACTTCCTGCAGCAGATCCTGCTCCGCCCGCAGGAGTTCGACGTCATTGCGACGACGAACCTGAACGGCGATTACTTCTCCGATGCGCTCGCCGCGCAGGTGGGCGGGATCGGCATCGCGCCCGGCGCCAACATCAACTACGTGACCGGGCACGCGATCTTCGAGGCGACGCACGGGACGGCGCCGAAGTACGCCGGGAAGAACATGGTGAACCCGGGCTCGCTCATCCTGAGCGGTGAGATGATGCTCCGCTACTTGGGGTGGAACGAGGCCGCCGAGCTCATCGTGACATCGCTCGAGAAGACGATCGCCCAGAAGCGCGTGACGTACGACTTCGCGCGGGCGACGGAGGGGGCGACGGAGCTGTCGACGAGCGAGTTCGGTGAGGCGATGGTGGGGAACATGTAACGGCAGAAAGCAGAAAGCAGAAAGCAGAGAGCAGAAAGTAGAAAGCGGAAACGGCTCGTGGAGAGAAGGTCGATTCTCCACGAGCCGCTTTTCTTTCCGCATCCTGCTGATACGCGAGTTACAGCGATCGCGCGATCACGGGATGTTGGGATTCGCCTGCCGCTCCGCGTCGGGCAGCTTGAGACAGAACTGGGCGGGATCGTTGTTGATTCCGACCGCCGTGCCAGGAGCGACACCGGTCGAGCCATCAGGCCCGTAGACGCCGCCGTTCCGATACGCGGTCCCCGGGGCGGGGTTGAGCGCAAGGTGGTACCGGCGGACATCGCCCATCCGGGCGCCGGTGAGCCAGAGCTCGCGGCTGCGCTCCTCGATCACCTGATTCATGACCGACGCGGCATCGGTCGGACCAGAGTAGGGATCGAGCCCCACGGCGGCGTGCAGGTTGTCGATGATGGTGATGGCATCGCTCACGTTCCCAGCGGCGATGTCACCCTCCGCGACCATGAGTTGCGCCTCGTTGTAGCTCGCGATCACGATCGGAGACGACACCGACTGATATTTCATCTGCGCCCACTCGACGACGCCCGTGCGCGTGGTGTTGCCGACGCTGTCGGCCTGCACGCGTGGATCAGGCTTGCCGTTGTACGTGGCGTGCTGGAACTGAGGGCCGACGGACGACGATACCGAGGTCGGGTTGCTCTCATCGTACACCCGATTGTTGCGGCGACCAGTCGTGGCCGACGCCGTCGAGACGTAGACGAAGTCCGACGGGACCTGCTGTGCGTCCGCCAGCGCATCCGCCTCGCGGCCCAGATCCAGACGCGTTCGTGCCCGCCCCACCAACGCCAGGTTGGTGATCGAGTCGACGCTCGCGGCCTGTGCTTCCTGGATGGCGATGGTGAACATTGAATCCGCGGACTGCAGCATCTGCGTCGACGTCAGCTCCGTTCCGTACACGATGTTGTGATTCTCGTCGATGAACGAGATCACCGACGAACAGAACATCTCGCCGAGTAGCAGCCGCGAGTAGGCGCCGTAGGCGGCCATCGTCGCCATGAGCGCGGCGCGCCCGGGCACGTCCGCGTCGCTCCAGCTCTGCAACAACATGCGGACGTGGTCCGCCGACTCACGCGCCTTGTTGAGCGGCGTGTAGACGCCCTCGGCGTCGCAGTCGTTGAGCGCATAGCGCGTCTCGCTCGACAGGACGCTGCGCTGGTCGTACACCCAGCGCGCGGCGGTGAGCGTCGCGTCTTCCAGCTCGTCCGTCATCTCGCCACTCATCACGGCGTAGGCTCCGGCGGCGCAGTCGAAATCGGAGACCGCCCCGTTGACGAGGACTTCGGCGTACTGCGGTTGCTCGATCAAGTCGGCCGGCACGCGGCTCGGCGCGTCGACGTTGAGCAGGTGGTCACACGCCGCGATCGACAACACGAGCGCGGCGGCCAGCGCCAGCGCTGGCGCCCCGCGCGTCATGCGCCCGGCAGTGTATCGATGCATGGGGAATTTCATTCTCAATGCCCGTGTAAGGGGTAGCGATCAGAAGGTCAGATTGACGGCCAACGTGAAGGACGTGAGCTGCGGCACCGCGGTCTGCTCCCACGACGCGTTGCCGCTGCGGCTCCCGCCGAGGAAGAACGCCTCGGGCTCGAGCCCCGGATAGTCCGTCCACGTATGGAGGTTGTGCCCTGCCAGCGTGAGTGAGCCGGTCTGTGCGCCGAGCTTCGCCACCAGGTTCTCGGGCACCGTGTACGAGACCGAGAGCTCGCGCAGCTTCGCGAAGCTCGCACTCTGGATCAGATAGCCGGGCATCTGCTTCTGAATGCCCGCGATGAGCGTGGGATCGTACTCCTGCGGGAAGAACCGCTGGCGGCACTCGCCGCCGAGACGGAAGTAGCAGGTGAGCCGCTCGTTGCCGTTCAGCTTCTTCTGCCCTGTCTGGAAATCCACGAGTCCGTAGAACCTGAGCCGGCCCCACAGGGTGACGGTGGACGTGAACGAGCCTTCGTGCTTCGGAATGCTGTTCCCGAAGTATTCGAGCGGTGCATTGGCGCAGCTCGTGGCAACACCCACGCTGTCACACTTGATGTTGACCGCGTTGCCCGCGGAATCGAGCTGCGCGGACACGATGCGCTGCAGGAACCACGAGCCCACCGGGAACCCCTCGCAGTTCTGCACGTAGGTACCGGCCGAGATGCAGTTCGCGCCCTCGAGCCCGAGCTTCGTGATCTTGTTGTTGTTCGTGGCCAGCGTGAACGACGCATCCCACGTGACCGTGCTGTTCTGGATCGGCGTGACGCGCGCGAGGAGCTCGACGCCGTGGTTCTGCACCTCGCCGGCATTCACGAACCGCGTCGCCGAGAACCCGACCGACGGCGCGATCTGCTCCTCGAGAATCGCATCGGTCGTGCGCTTGTTGTAGTACGTGAACTCCAGCGCGACGCGCTCGTTGAGCAAGCCGGCATCGAAGCCCGCCTCGAGCTCCTTGCCGCGCTCGGGGCCGAGGTTCGGGTTACCGATGGAGAGCGGCGTCACCGCCGCCGCGTCGCCCGGACCCGTCGCCGGCGCGTAGGCACGCGTTGCCGCGAACTGATCGGGCTGCTCGCCCGATTCGCCGTACGCGGCGCGCAGGCGGAGCGAGCTGAACACGGGAACGTGGAAGAAGGGCTCGTCGCTGAGCACCCACGACGCGCTGGCTTTCGGGTAGTACACGCGGCCGAAGTCCGCCCCGAACGCGCTGTTCTTATCCGAGCGCAGCGCCAGCGTCAGGTACCGGCGATCCTGCCACCCGAGCTGCTCCTGCACGTAATAGCCGAGGGTCGCATTCTCGGTCACGTCCTCGCTCGGCGCGCGGTCCTGGATCGTCGCGTCGATCGACGTGACGCCAGGCGCCGGAAACACATCGCCGAACACGCCGGTGGGCTCGGAGCGCGTGCGATAGTACTGCCCGCCGACCGAGGTGGCCGCCGTGATCGCGCTCCCCAGATGGACGCGTGCGGTCGCCGCGTAATCGACGGTCTGGAAGGTCACGTCGTTGTTCGTCTGCGCGCGGAGCCCGAGGTTGTCGGGATCGAAGCCCCACTTGGACAGCGAATCGATGCGCGAGTAGAGCTCCACATCCGACGTGTTCACCTGGTCCTCGCCGATGCTGAGGCGCTGCGAGAACCACGAGGTGGGATCATGCGAGATGTGGAAGCCGCCGGTGAAGCGGTTGATGCGCTGGAAGATGTGGTACTCCTCATCGTATCCCCACGGCATCCCGCTGTAGAAGCCGTAGGAGAGCGAGTCCGACAGGTTGGCGGGGTCCATGTTGTAGACTGTCCACATCCGCCCGCCGTAGCCGGCCTCTGGACTCAGGTTCGTCTTGCCGGTGAGGAAGTTCAGATTCGCATCCACCTTGAGGTGCTGATTCAGCTGGATGCCGAGATTCGCTCTCCCGCTCGTGCGCCGGAGCGAGTTCGTCGGCTCGATGCCGCGATCGCTCTCCTGCACAGCGGAGACGTAGTACTGGAACTGATCGGTCCCGCCGGATGCGCTCCCCTGAAACTTCTGCAGGTGGCCGTAGTTGAAGATGTTGTCGCCCGTATGCTGCTTGTACAGGTTGTTGAGCTGGGCGAAGTCGATCGTCTCCAGCTGCCCGTTGACCATGTTGTAGTTGGTCGGAAAGCGGCCGTCGGGATTCAGGAAGAAGTTGGTCCCTTGCTGCAGGTTGAGGCTGTAGCGCGTCTGGCCGGCGGCGCCGTGCTTCGTGATGATGTTCACCACGCCGTTCGACGCCTCGGTTCCGTACAGCGTGGATGCCGAGGGACCCTTGATGATCTCGATTCGCTCGATGTCCTCCGGGTCGATGTCGTTCCAGCGGGAGATCGTGCTGGAGCCGAACGCCTGGTTGGCCGGGCCGGTCGCCTGCGCGTTGTCGGTGCGCACGCCATCGATGTAGATGAGCGGCGTCTGCGCGAGCCCGAGGCTCGAGGTGCCGCGCACGCGGATCTTCGCGCCCGTGCCGACCTCACCCGTGCCCGGCATGATCACGACGTTCGGGGCACGTCCGTTGATGAGCTGCTGCAGGCTCTGGATCGGTGCCACCTTCGCCACACGCGCCGCATCGATCTGCGTGACCGCGTTGCCGATCTCACGCTTCTGCGCGCCCGTGGGCGTGCCCGTCACCACCACCGTGTTCAGGTTGATCGCGCTCGCCGTGAGCGTGACGTGGATGTTCGTGTCACCGACGTTCACGGTGACCGTGTCGCCATGATAGCCGAGCCGGCGGACATCCAACGTGACGGTGCTGCCCGGGACGCCGGTGATCTGAAAGTGCCCCGCATCATCCGTGACCGAACCCAGCCGCGTACCACGCACGGTCACTTGCGCGCTCGCGATCGGACTCTGGCCCGGATCGGTGACCACCCCTGCCACCACGCCGCTCTGCGCCATGGCGGGCGCGGCCGCCAGTGCGACGCCGCACGCCGCCAGACCCAGCGCGCGGAGTCGTGTGCCCAGCGGTGAGGATCGCCCGCCACCGGGTGAACGTTGTGTTGCGTACAAGACCTGTCGCATGGACGGTGTACCTCCTGTTACCGAACGCATCGGGATTGAGGTTGAAAACGCCGGCGGGCATACACGCTCGTCGGGGGGAACAGCGACAGACTTCTGAGCCGCGTTGAACACAAAAACGGACCGTTGTGCGTCACCGAGAGAGGGGTGGACGACAACCGATCCGTGGCGGCGCACTCGAAAATCGCGGCTAACGTACGGGGCGTATTTTCCGGCCGCAAGAAGGGGGGCGTCACGATCGGTCACGACGAGCGCGGAGCTACCCTCCGAGATGCAACCGGGGCGGCTTCCCAATGGGAAAGCCGCCCCGTCTACCGTGCATTGGCGCTGGTGGCCGCCGGCCGACGCGTCAGAGCCGCGGATACACCTCGTGCTCCGGCGACTCGCTGTCGCGGCTCCCCGGCCTCGCCCTCGGCAGGTGCCGGCTGTCGATGTGCTCCACCTTCCCTTCCTTCTTCAGATCGACGCGCTCCTGATGCGTCATGCCGTGCTGCGCCTCGGTGGGCTGTTTGCTCGCGCCCAACGTCGCGCCTGTCTCGCTCGGTGACTTCCCTTTCCGACGCGCCACTCTGGCCGCGTGCCGCCGCTGCGTGTTGTTCCCTTCCATCTGCTTGCCACTCATCTGCATCCTCCTCGTGTAGCCGTGTGCTCGCCCGGCGCGAAGCCTGTATCGTCATTTGGCGAGCACACCATGACGGAGGCGCAACGACCATACCCCGGCGCGCTTCTCCGCAGCACGCGTCTCCGCGGCGCGGCGCGTGCACGACCTTCGCGCGGCACACGCACGACCACGACGATGAGGTGATCGATGAAGGCGGCAGTCATCACGAAGTCTGGCGGTCCCGAGGTGCTCGAGATCCGCGACGTCCAGCGCCCCGCGCCGAACGCGGACGAGGTGCTCGTGCGCGTGCACGCATCCGCCTTGAACCGCGCCGACCTGCTGCAGCGCCGCGGTCGCTACCCTGCCCCGCCCGGTGCGCCGGCCGACATTCCAGGGATCGAGTTCGCGGGCGAGATCGTCGAGCTCGGCTCCGCGGTGCGCGGCTGGCGCGTGGGACAGCGCGTGTTCGGACTGGTGGGCGGCGGCGCGCAGGCGGAGTATCTCGTCGCCCACGCGCGCACCATCGCGGAGATCCCCGAGCGGTTGTCGTGGACCGACGCGGCCGCCGTGCCCGAGGCGTTCATCACCGCGCACGACGCACTCGTCACACAGGCCGAGCTGCGCCCGTCGGAGCGGGTGCTCATCCACGCGGTCGCGAGCGGCGTGGGTCTCGCCGCCGTGCAGCTCGTGCGCGCGATGAGTGCGATCCCCTACGGCACCTCGCGCACGCCCGCGAAGATCAGTCGCGCACGCGAGCACGGACTCGAGGATGGCCTCGTTCTCAGCGGCGATCCGCGGCCGCTCGTCGAGCGCGCGCGTGCATGGGGCGGCGGGACGGGGATGCACGTCGTCCTCGAGCTCGTGGGCGGCGCGTACGTGCCGGCGAGTCTCGCGACGCTCGGCACGCGCGGGCGGTTGATCCTCATCGGCACCATGGCTGGCGCATCGTCGGAGCTCGATCTCGGTCTCGTGTTGCGCAATCGTCTACGCATCGTGGGCACCGCGCTGCGCTCACGTCCGCTCGGAGAGAAGATCGCCGCGACGCGTGCGTTCGCCGAGCAGGTCGTCCCCTTGCTCGCACGCGGTCTCGTGCATCCCGTGGTGGACCGCGTCTTCCCGCTCGCCGAGATCCGCGCGGCGCACGAGCGATTGGAGTCGAACGAGACGGTCGGCAAGGTGGTGGTGACGGTGTGAGCCAGCTCACCGCCTTTGTCACGAATCGTTACAACCCGCAACGCAGCGAGCAGGCGGACAGCGGGCTCCCGTTCCCCACCACTTCCGTAACTACAGCTATGACATAGAGTTACAGCGCGCGCTCCAAGTGCGCGCGCTGGCGTGCAGCGTGCCTTTCCCAGCCGCGGCGATCGACGTGATCGATCGAGAGCCCCATCGCTCCGAGCGCTTCGGACGATGGCCCAGTTCCACTCCGCGTTCCTGATTGGAGATCGCACATGCACACGGTTCGTTCGCGCTCGTGCCGCTCGGTGCTCCGCGCCATCACGATGTTGCTCGCACTCGGCGGAACGGCACGCGCCGGCGTCTCGCAGACGCCAGACAGCTCGAAGGCCAACATCGCGCAGTCCGATGCACGTACGTCCGACAGCGCGAGCATCGCAGCGACCGAGCAGCGCGCGGAGTTGGCGCGCAGAGGGGCCGGCCTCTCGGTCGGTCCGTGGAACGTGCAGGGTCTGCACACCACGCAGGGCGCCATGTACACGGTCATGCCGGCCATCGAGGGCTACTTCCAGAAAGGCCTCGACCTGCATCTCGCCCTGGAGACGACGGTCGGCCTGTGGCGTCGCACGCAGCGCCTCACGCAGCCGGGAAGCTTCGGCAGCGACTCGAGCACCGAGTCCGTGTCGAGCTACGTCGTCCCGCTGTTCACCACGCTCAAGATCTACCCCTTCACCAAGCCGTCGCAGCGGCTCGAGCCATACATGCTCGGCGGCATCGGCTTCGCGATCGGTGTGGATGACCGGCGGACCAACGGGGGCAGCGGGAGCCTGCTGAGCGGCGGTGCGCAGAACGGCGTCGCGCTCGTGACCGGGTTCGGCTTCACCGGCGGCGCCGGCGTGGAATGGCGCTTCAGCAACGCGTTCGGACTCGCGGCGGGGACGCGCTACCGGTGGGTGCGCTTCCTGGGCGACGTGGGCGGCGACGACACCTTCAAGGGGCTCGGCTTCGACGCGGGGATCACGTACCGGTTCCAGTACTGAGCAGTACCTGTTGCAACGCAGCACACCACTCAACGAGGAGAATAATCCAATGATGACCAATCGTCTTGCATCTCTGCTCATGGCGGCGTCCGCCGTCGCGATCCTGGGCGCCTGCAGCGGAGACATCACCAGCACGCAGTCCGGGCACATGTCCGCGATGGTGACAGACAACCCAAGCAGCACCTCGCCGACCGCGAGCATGACCCCGTCGAGCGGTTTCGCGCCGATGGCGGACTATCGCGGTACGGCGCAGAGCGTGAGCGGCACGTCCAGCTCGGCGTTCTCGGGGAGCATGAGCTCGAGCATGAAGGTGGCAATCTCCGCCGACGGCCAGAGCTGGATCGACATCTGCTCGCCGGTACAGAACACGCTGCAGCTCCAGAGTACCGGTGACACGACCACACTCGCCAGCCGGACGAGCGTCCCGGTGGGGACGTATGCCTACGTGCGCCTCACGATCGACGGCGCCAACGCTCAGGTGACCGGCAGCTTCGGCGGCATCGCCTATACCGACGCACAGATCAGTGTCGCGAACGGCGGACAGATTGTGATCGAGAAGCAGGTGCAGCCGTTCACCATCACCGCGAACACGAACGCCACGGTGATCTTCGATCTGAACTCGGAGCTCTGGATCACCGCGCAGAGCGTGCAGAGCCACGCCGCGACGGCCGCGGAGATGGCGGTGGAGGCGGGGGCGGCGGTGGAGTGAAGCAGTGGGTCAGTGAGTCAGGAACGACAGAGAGCAGAAAGTAGAGAGCAGAGAGCAGAGAGCAGGAACGGCCTCTGCTTTCTGCTCTCGCCATCCAGGCCTTTTCTGACCCACTGACCCGCTGACTCACTGACCCACTGCTTCACCGCAGATGATAGAACCCGCCCAGAATCATTCCGTACAACACGTGCGCCACGAGGGTGATCATGGGCGTGCGGCGCCCGTAGTTGAGTGCCATGAAGCCAGGCGGTTCGAGTGCACGCGTGGGTTCGGGGCCGCGCGTCTCACTCGCCATGCGCGGGTGGAAGCTCGGGAGAATCGGCATGATCGCGACGAGTATCGCGAGGCCGTGCACGAGCCCGATGAATCCGCCCAGCCACCACGATGTGACGCGGAGACTCTCGAAGGCGAAGGCGTAGATGAAAGCGAAGAGCCAGCCGTACACGAAGTTCGCGGCGAAACCCAGCCCCGTGGCACGGCCGCGATCGCCGGTGAACATCGTGCCGACGATGAAGGGGATGCTCATGCGCGAGAGGCCGAGCTGCTGGGCGGCGGCCATCACCGTCGTGAGCACGACGGTCGCGACGAATCCCCAGAGCAGAATGTCGGGAACGTTGATGATCATGAGACTCTGGAATCACCCTGTGTCGAGCCGGCCGCGGGCTGCGTTACCTCGGCCTCCTGCTCGCGTGTCGTACCGCGCTCCGCGCTGGCCAGCGTGAGCGCCGCATCGATGAGTCCGACGTGCGTGAACGCCTGCGGGAAGTTGCCGAGCGCTTCACCGGAGTCGGGATCGATCTCCTCGGCGAAGAGACCGACGTCGTTCGCGAACGAGAGCACGCGCTCGAACATCTGCGTCGCGCCGTCGACATCGCCCTGCAACGCGCGTACGCTCACCGCCCAGAAGCTGCAGATGCCGAACGTCCCTTCGCCCGGCGGCAGTCCGTCCAGACGTCCAAGATAGCGATACAGCAACCCGTTCTTGCCAAGCCGTTTCTCGATCGCGTTGTACGTGCCCCGCATGCGCGGCGAGCACGGATCGATGTAGCAGTGACGCGCGAGCTGCAGCAGACTGGCGTCCACGTCATCGCCATCGAGGATGCTGACGTAGCTCCCCATCTCCTCGTTGAAGCCGCGTCGCTCGATCGTCTCCTCGATCTCGCGCTGCACCGCGGCGAACCGCGCGACAGGCGCTGTCACATGCTGCTCGTCGTGCAGCTTGATCAACCGGTCGAGCGCCACCCAGCACATGGCCTTCGAGTAGGTGTGCTGCATCCGCCCCGCGCGCCCTTCCCAGATCCCTTCGTCCGGCTCGCGCCACGACCGGCACACGGTGTCGCCGAGCTCGACGAGCCGGCGCGAGATCACGCGGTCGAGCCGGCCGCCGCGCCGCACGAACTGGTATACGGAATCGAGGACTTCGCCGTAGATGTCGAGCTGCAGCTGCCCGCGTGCATCGTTGCCAATGCGCACGGGACGTGAGTCGTCGAACCCCGCGAGGTAGTCGAGCTCGCGCTCGGGGACGTGCGTGCGGCCGTACACATCGTACAGCACGCGCAGCTCGGGCCAGGTGAGGCGCGTGGCGATGAGCAGCCACGAGAGAAACGACTCCGCCTCCGTGAGATAGCCGAGGTCGAACAGTGCCTGCAGCGTCAGCGAGGTGTCGCGCAGCCAGCAGTAGCGGTAGTCCCAGTTGCGCACGCCGCCGAGCTGCTCGGGGAGCGACGTCGTGGGCGCCGCGATCACCGCGCCCGACGGCGCGTACGCCATGAGCTTGAGCGTGAGCGCGCTGCGGACGACCATGGCGCGATGCGGGCCGTCGTACGTGCACCGTGCTGCCCACTGCTCCCACCACCGGAGCGTCATCTCGATCTTGTGCTCGGCGTCGGTACCGAGCGGCGGGATCACGGCCGGCTCGGAGCCGCTGAACACGAGCGACACGTAGTGGCGCTCGCCCGCGTGCAGCGTGACGCGCGCACACGCTTCGGATGCGTCCTTCACGAGCTCGAGCGGGATGTCGCTGCGCAGAATGAGCACCGTGCCATCGTGCTCGTAATAGATGCCCAGAGCACCCCGGCGGCGCAGCCGCGGCACGATGCGCGCGTAGTCGGGGCGCGGATCGCAGATGACTTCGACCTGCACCTCGCCTTCCACGCACTCGATGCGGCGCAGGATCTGATGCTGCGGCCACAGCTCGCGTCGCTTCTCGGCTTCGCTCGCCACCGGCATCAGGTCGAGCAGACGCACGACGCCCGTGGACGTGCGGAAGGTCGTCTCGAGTACGTTCGTGTCGCCTAGATATCGGCGTTCCGCCGCGAAGCGTCCGACGGGACGGATCGCGAAGCATCCGCCCTTCTTCGTATCGAGGAGCGCGGCAAAGAGCGATGGGCTGTCGAACCTCGGCCAGCACAGCCAATCGATGGAGCCTTCGCGGGAGATCAGCGCCGCCGAGCGGCAGTCGCCGATGATGGCGTAGTCGCCGATCGTGATATGGGGCGATCCTACCGGCGACATGCGCGCGACGTGAGGATTCGGAGCTGACGTGGAGAGTGATTCATATCGGATGCCATCTCGCGGGGACTATGCCATGCCTCCGGATCCGAAGGGATCCTCGAGCGACGGGCTCTGCGGCGTGAGGAGCTCCGCGCCATCCGGCGTGATGTGCATGTCGTCCTCGAGTCGCACGCCGAACTCGCCCGGGATGTAGATACCCGGCTCGTCGCTGAACATCATGTTGGGCTCGAGCGCGAGCGTGTTACCGCGCACGAGGTACGGCCATTCGTGCCCGTCCATCCCGATGCCGTGTCCGAGGCGGTGCGTGAAGTACTTGTAGTCCGGTCCGTAGCCGGCGTTGGCGATGACGGCGCGCGCCGCGGCGTCCACGGCCTGCGCGGGCACGCCGGGACGCGCGACGCCGAGCGCGGTGGTCTGCGCCTGGTGCACGATGTCGAACACCTGCTTCATCTTGTCCGTCGCCTTGCCGAGTACGAACGTGCGCGTGATGTCCGACTTGTACCCTTCGACGGTGCAGCCATCATCGATCATGATGATCGTCCCCTCGCGCACAGTCTGCGGCGTGCGCGAGCCGTGCGGGAGCGCGGTGTACTGCCCCACCTGCACGCTCGCCGCCCCGTCGAAGCCCAGGCGGGCGTACGCGGCGGAGATGAGATGGCGGACGTCGTCCTGCGTCATCCCTTCTTGGAGCGCCTTGTACACCGCCTCGTACGCCTTGAGCGTGGCCGTGGACGCGACGCGCATGAGCGTGAGCTCGTGCTCGTCCTTGATCAT
Organism: Gemmatimonadaceae bacterium; assembly: GCA_036381735.1. Lineage (GTDB taxonomy): Bacteria > Gemmatimonadota > Gemmatimonadetes > Gemmatimonadales > Gemmatimonadaceae > DASSNR01. The sequence goes on from DASVCF010000064.1 coordinate 14,154, forward strand.
GCGGCAGCCGGCGGTGATGGGCGTGGCGCTCGTGAGCGTGAGCGCCGGAAGCGCGTGCGCCGTGCCGTCGCTGAACACGTAGCGCACCGTCTCCTCGATCCCCAGGCGTCCGCTGGCGAGGCTGCGCTTCCTGATCCCCTGCGCGACGAGCTCGTATGGATTCTCGTGCTCCTCCCACGTCATGATCTCCGTGCCGCTGTCGAGCGGTCCCGCCTGTACCTGCTCCATCGCACGCGCCTCCTCGAACTTGGGGGTGACGAGGAACGGGGCCGACTTGGCGGGGAGAACGACGGCGAGGAGCCGCTCGCTGAGCCCCCACTTGAGCCCCGTGAAGTACTCGAGCGACGTGCCGCCGGTGAGCAGGATCGCGTCGATCCCGCGGTCGTGCATCTGTTGACGCGCGCGCTCGATGCGCACGCGGCGCTCGTCGGCGGAGATCGGCGTCGCCTGGTCCTTCATCGAGGTGAGCGCGGCGATGGACGGCGGCAGCGACGCCGCGCCCGCGCCATTGTGTGCGCGCGAGCCTGTCGCGGCAACCCCGCTGGCCCGGCACGCGGTGCCGGCGAGCGCCATCGAGGATACTCCAATGAACGACCGGCGTGACAGCATAGAAGTCTCCTTGGACTCGCGCACGCACGAGTGCGCATGAGCGGATGGGACGGTGCGGATGCGGCTGGAGGGGTGCGGCGCCGTATAGATGCAGGTCGGGCGCGCGGAGCGGAAGAGGCGGGGCGGGATGCGGCGATGTACTCAGACGGGCGCTTCTCGGTAACGCGGAAGCCGCGCGAACACGCCGAACAGTCCAAAGCAGAGGATGCACACGGAGAGCATGAGCTTGGACCATCGCATCCGGTCGGGCTTGAGCTGAAGTACGGCATCGCTCGGCCGCTCAGGATCGTAGTGCACCATCACGGTCGTGCCGGCCGCGTAGTGGGCACTCACCTCGTGCGCAAGCTCGGCGTCCGTCGTCCGGTACACGCCGAATGCAACATGCGTCCCCTCGAATGCGCGGCCGCCGACGCGATACGTGTATCGCACAGTCGGCGTGTACACGGTCGATGGGGTTGAACGACCGTTCGACCGTACCGTGGAGAAGGTCACCCGTCCTTGGACGGTCGGCCACGAGGGACTCCGGCCCATCACCCGCAGCTGCTGCGCGAAGTAGAGCGTTCCCGCTGAGGCAACGATCGTGAGGATGATCGCACAGACTTTGACGACGATCCGCGCACCAGTGCCCGTGCGCTCCGTGGTGCGCGCCCAGTCCGTCGTAGACAGCTCATCGTCCGCGGGGGGAGTGTTCACTCGCAGCACGCGTCTGTCCGCCAGGTATGCGACGAGCCGCTTCATGTTGCGCGACGTGGCGTGAACATCGTCGTGCTGCCCATCGCGATAGGCCACGCGCACCATCCAGGGAGCTCCCTGCGCGCGCCCCCAGCCACCGGACGTCTTCCGGTAGACGTAGTACAGCTCGATGTCGTCCACCGTGTGAACAGCGTCCGCGCGCCCCGTCAAACCATTGGCGGACTCGATGCGATCGCCTCGCACGAGCAGCCGCGCAGCGCGCAGAGCGCTCCGCATCGCGAGTGCGAGTCCGACCGCCACGATGACCGCGGATTCCATGACCGTCGATTGGATCACCCCGGCGGAGATGTCATCCCAGTGCATGGCGAACACTGCCGCCACCAGAACCAGCATGCCGCACGCAATGGGGGCGATCAGCAATGGGCGACGAACGACGAACGATTCTCTGGATGCGGCGGCCGGCTCCGCTCGTACTGGCGATGTGGACGTCATCGTTCGAGCACCGTGATCAGCGATTCGTGGTCGGGCCGCATGCAAGGACACACCGGCATTGCGTCCTCACCCCGCCCCCACCCCCGCCTCCGCCTTCCCCGCCGCAGCCTGCAGCAGTGCTCCCGCGATCTCCGTGAGCGGCACCACCTGCGCGGCCGCGCCGATGGAGATCGCCTCCTTCGGCATCCCGAAGACGACGCAGCTCGCCTCGTCCTGCGCGATGGTGTGCGCGCCGGCCTGCCGCATGGCGAGGAGCCCCTTCGCGCCGTCGGAGCCCATGCCGGTCATGAGCACGCCCACCGCGTTGCGCCCCGCATTCTTGGCGACGGACTCGAACAGCACGTCGATGCTCGGCCGCTGATGGAACACCGGCGGACCGTCCTTGATCCGCACCGAGAAGTTCGCGCCGCTCCGCTGCAGCACCATGTGACGGCTGCCCGGCGCCAGCAGCGCGACGCCGGGGACGACGGCATCGCCATCGCGCGCCTCGCGCACCTCCATCTGACAAGCGTCGTTGAGCCGCGCGGCGAACGACGCCGTGAACAGCTCGGGCATGTGCTGGACGATCACCGTCCCCGGCGCATTCGCGGGGAACGCGGCCAGCACCTGCTCGATGGCGCCGGGCCCTCCGGTGGACGCACCGATCGCGA
>DASVCF010000065.1:0-31520 GCA_036381735.1 Gemmatimonadaceae bacterium
CCGCAGCTCGCGGCCGATGTCGTGGAGCGCATGCGCGACCGCGGCATTCTCCTGAGCACCGACGGCCCGCTGCACAACGTGATCAAGATGAAGCCGCCGCTCGTCTTCGACGAATCCGACGCCGATCGCATGGTCGAGACGCTCGACGAGGTGCTGCGGGAGATCAACGGGGTCAGAGCCGATTGATCGCACGCGATCAATCGGCTCTGACCCCGTTGATCCCTCACGGCCCGCGCCTTCCGCCTGGCCGTCCCTGACCCGGTCCGCGCCCCGGGTTCTTCACCGAGTCCGGAACCTTCTTCCACTGCTCCGCCGTCAGCACGCGGTGCGCGGCGTCGAGTGCGGCGGCGTTGTTCGCGCGCACGTTCGTGAGCATCGGAGCGATCTGACCGAATAGCGTGCGCGGATCTGGATTCGCGCCGGCCTTCTCCACGATCGCGCGCACCGAATCGGCGATCACCGTGTTCTTGGCCGTCAACGAATCGCCGAGGAGTTGCAGTGTCGTCACCTGCACGGGCGACAGCGCGAGCGTGTCGCGCATTGCGAGGATCGCGGTGACCGGATTCGGCATCAGCCGGTCGATGCGCGAGAGGAACGTGCTCGCGCCGCCCTGGCCGCCGCGTCCGAACGCGGCCTGGAGGCGGCTGCGCGCCGCATCGGGGCCGATCGCGTACCGCGCCTGGATGGCGAGTTGGAACGGCGCGCGGAAGGCGTTCGCCGAGCCGCGCGTGTTGCCGAAGCGCTCGTTCACCTGATACAGAAACCGGTTGGTGCCCGGGTCGAAGCCCACGACCGACATGAGCGTCGGATCGGGCTGCACCTGCTGCCCCCATCCGTGCAGGTTGTCCGCACCGTGCACGAGCTGGTCGAGTCCGCCGAGCATGTTGACCGTCACGACGGAGAGCGTGAGCCTGCGGTCGAGATGGAAGAACGCGGGGCGGAGATTCATCTGCAGATCGAGCGTTTCGCGCCATGGACTCGTGCAGCTGTTGCGCGCGGCGATCGTCTCCATCTGTGCACGGAGGCACGCGCGTGCGCTCGCCGGCGCGGTAGCGAGCAGACGGCTCATCCCGTTCGCGATCGCCGTGTCCGGGGCCGACGCGGGGTCGTAGATGAACGCACGGTCGTTGCGCGAGCCATCGCCGTTGATGTCCCCGCCCACGAGGGGCGTGTACGGCGCGCCGCTCATGAGCCGGCCGATCATCGTGAGCTCGAACGCCGGCTTGATCGGGTACGTGATCGTCGCGACGAACGAATGCATGCGCTGCATCTCGCTCGGCGCCCACGTCGGCACGTTCGGGCTCCCCGCAGTGGAGTTGAACGACGACTCGTTGCGCGCGTGCGTGAAGGTGTACGATCCCTGGAAGACGAGTCCGCGCGTGGTGAATCCGCCCAGGCTCACCGAGAGCTGCTCCGTCTCCGATGCGAGCTTCGAGGTGATGAGCATGACCTGCCCGTACTCGGGGTGCAGGCGCGAGCCCACCATCGACATCGCTCCCGTGCTCGGAACGATGCTCGCCGGATCGACGTACACCGGCCGGTTCGCTTCATTCGCGAGCGTGAAGCGCGGCGTCCCGTTCAGGTTGAGATCGGTGCGCCCGGTCTGATCCACGCCGCGCGCATAGGTGCCGTCGATGCTCAGCGAGTAGCGCGTGAGGAAGCGGCGTGAGAAGCCGAGTGATGCGCGCCGTGTGCGCGGCGAGCCGAAGGCCGGGTCGAGCACCGTGACGTTGGGACGTGGCGTGAACGACGGCGGCACCGGTCCGCCGCTCGGGACGCACTCCGTCGGGATGTTGTCGATGCTCCGCTCGTACGCGAGGTAGTCGGGCACCGGCACGGCGTCGCCCACGCAATCGAGCTGCGACTGCGTGTTGAGCAGTCCCGTGGCGCTCTGCGCGGATGAGTAGAGCTGCGTGGGCGCATTACCGCGGAAGTCGCCGATGCCGCCGCGAATCACGTTCGCCGCCGGTGCGAACCCGCCGCGTCCACCGCCGAAGCGCCCGAAGCCGCCGCGTCCACCGAACGTCGCCGGCGGCGCGCCCTGAATCTGATCCTTCGCGCCGATGGTCCACGTGAAGCCGATGCGCGGGCTCAGGTGCACCTCCGACGGGAAGCGATCGGTGCGATACGCGAAGAGCGAATCGACGGCGGGGTTGTACGCGGGCGCGCCGCTGAAGCGCGATCCCTCCAACCGCAGCCCGTACGTGAGCTGCAACGCCGCCGAGCGGCGCCACGTGTCGCCCAGGTACACGGCGCCGTTGTACGCGGTGCCCGCGCGGATGCGCGGCGCGAGCGTGCGCGTGAACGAGGCGGGCTCGAGCGAATCCAGCTCCGCCAGCGAGTTGAAGATGAACGTCCCGTAGCGGTTCGTCGTCTGATCCTGTGTGAAGCGGCTGCTGTTGAAGAGCCCGCCCAGCCGGAAGCGGTGCCCGCCGGCCGTGAGCCACGACAGCTCGTTCGTGATCTCCAGCCCGCCGTTGTCGTTCGACTGCGGCATCCCGGGATTCCCGCCGAACGAGAGCGTCGCGAGCCCGTTCGTCCCGTCCGCGAGCTGCGACTCGGTGAGCACGCGTCCCTGCGGCAGCGCCAGGTAGGGGCTGCTCGTCTGATCGGACTTCGACACGTACGCCTGCAGCTCGTTCACGAAGCCGCTCTCGAAGTGCGAGGTGAGCGTGGCCATGAGCCCGCCGCCCCAGCTCTTCGTGTTGCCGCCTGTTTGCGGCAGCGAGAACGACCCCACGCGACTCGGATCCTGCCCCTGCCACCGGTAGTCGCCGCGCAGCGTGAGCGTCTGCATCTCCGTGAGGTAGTAGTCGACACGCGTCAACGCGCTCAGGTTGTCGCCCGTGCGGGTGGGGTCGATGGCCGGCGATGCGGCCGAGAGCCCGTAGGCGCTGAGCGCGCTCAGGAAGCGCGCGACCGAGTCCGGCGACACGCCGAGCCGCTGCTGCGTGCTGGCGCCGGCGGCGGTGAGCGACTGCAGCCGATCGGTGCGCCGCCGCAGCTGCGCGCTGCCGAAGATGAACAGCTTGTTCTTGATGAGCGGTCCGCCGATCCCGCCGCTCAGCTGGTTCTGCAGGTACCCGCCGCTGAATCCGTTCTCATCGGGGTTGGTCAGCTCGAGCGATGGATCGCGCAGCGAGTAGTTGAACTGTCCCTGGAGAAAGTTCGTCCCGCTGCGCGTGGTCGACGCCACCTGCCCGCCGCTGAACTGCCCTCGGCTCACGTCGTACGTGTTGGTGATGACGCGGATCGTGCGCACCGCTTCCTGCGGCACGCTCCCGCCGCCGAACGTCAAGCCGTCCAACGTGATCGAGTTCTGATCCACACCCTGACCAAGCACGGAGAACGCGCTCGCCGTGGAGTCGGTCGCGTCGAAGCCGATGACACCGGGCGCGAGGGTGGCGAGTGTGGCGAGATCGGTCGGGTCGATGGGGAGGCGCGAGAGCTGGTCCGGATTCAGCGTGCGCTCCATGGAGCCCGCGTCCTGCCCGCGTCGGGGATCGCCGCGATTGCCGCGGACGACGACCTCCTCCAAGCGCGTCGCGGTCGGCGACATCTGCACGTCGGCGACGAGCTGGTCTTCATCGCCCTGGCGCGACATGGTGATCGTGATGGGCGCCATGCCCAGGTACTTCACGGTCACGCGGTAATTCCCGCCGCCGTCGGGGAAGACGATCGTCCACTTCCCCTTGTCGTTCGTCGTGCGCGTGCGAACGACTTCCGTTTCCACCGACACGGCTTCCACCGTGGCGTCGGGGAGCGGCTGTCCATCCGGTCCCAGCACGCGACCGGTGAGGATGTCGGTGGTGGTACCGACCTGCGCGTGCGCGAGCGCGGGGACGAGCGCGATGAGCGCGATGAGCGCCCCGAATACGACACCACGATGGATGCGCATGACACCCAACTCGTCAAAGGTCTGTGCGCAGAGGCGGCGGCAGCCGCGTGATGCGTTGGCTGCCGCCGCCCGTGACGAGGCGGACGATCATCCGCCCCGGGGAGCCTGTTACCTGCCGGGCCCGCCGCGCCGCATGTTGCTCCGCATATCCTCCAGATTCTTGTCGTAGATCTTCTGCTGATCGGCCGTCAGGACGTTGCGGATGTCCTGTTGCTCCTTCTGCATCGCCTCGCGCCGCTGCTGCCGCTCGGCGGGATCAGGCGCCTGGCCGGGGGTGCGCGCCGGCATCTTCGCCCGGTAGTCGTCCTGGATCTTCTGAATCTGCGCCTTCTGCGCGTCGGTGAGATCGATCCCCTTGAACAGCATTGCCATCATGCGATTGGCGCCACGAGCGGCCCCGCCGTTCTCGCCGCCCGACTGGCCCGCCTGCGCGTGCGCCACCGGCGCAGCAGCAAACAGGAGTGCCGCACCGAGGGCGGTAATGCGAAGCATCTTCATATGAGTTCCCCTCCGGGAAGTGAACGCGTGGCGCACCGGTGCGCCAATCGCGTTGCATCCATACGCGCGCCCCGGTTGGGGCGTTGCGGTCACCCGTGGGGTTCGTTCGGCGTGGTATCGTCGGCGTAGGACGCGAGCTTCGCGATGGCGTCCGGCCCGCTCGCCCACTGCCTGAGGCTCTCGGCGGCGCCGAGCAGCACCTCCTCGGAAAAGAAGCCGCACCGCCGGTGGAGGCCCAGCCGCTGGAAGGTCGGACGCGAGAGCTCACGTCGCACCTTCTCCAACCGCTCGGCGGGCGCGACGATGTACAGCGGGAAGTTGAGGTTCGGCGAGAGCGCGGTGAGATCGGCCATGCGCAGGAGCCCCGAGTACACCGAAGTCGTGCGCTCGATCTCGAAGGCGGCGGCGATCTCGTTGGCGCCAGTGAGCCACACCACATCGATGGCGCGCACGATGCGCTGCGAGTGCGGGTGGATGCCGAGTGATGGCAGCGCGCGAATGCTCAGCGTGCCGAGCCGCTCTCCGTTCCATTCGCGGTGCCGATCGTTGGCCGCGACCCACACTCGGCAGCCGAGCGATCGACCGAGGGTCACGAGGAGCCACTGCATCTGCGTGTGGCGAATGGCCGGTGCTCCGCTCGTGCGCGGAGCGCCGGCGTCGGGCGCGGCGTCCGCATCGCGGACGAGCGCGAGTGTGGCGCGCGCGGTGCTCCCTGCGCGCCTGGTCGATGGTGTCCGGCGCCGCGAGCGGCGCGGTGATGTCCGTGGGATCACGCCATCATCATCGACGTCGCTCCCCTCGTGGTCGTCGCGCTGCTGGTGCCACCAGCACAGGTATTCCAGCTCCCATACCGTCCGATCGAGCACCGAGGCGAGTCCGAGGAACAGCTCGCGGAAGGTCAGATAGTCATCCACGGGATCGCCGGATGGCACGTACAGTCGGTCCTCTATCTGGAGGACATCCCGCGCGGAGGGGTGAAAGCCGGGCCACCGCTCGGGATCCTGCAGGTGCCACCACATGCCGACGAAGAACGCCGCGCGTGCGGGCTGCAGCTGTCCGCGCGCAGCAGGTTCCGTGCGCTCGATCGTATTGAGGAAGGTGATGAACGCGCGAAGCCGCGCCGCCGCAGTGCGTGCGTCCGGCGGGGCGGGGAGCACCGCGCGCAGCCGCGCGGCGAGCGCTTCGTCGTCGGGCACGTGCTTCACGAGCTTGTTGAGGAACATCGCGCCGGACATCCCCTTGAGTCCGAAGGCGTCCCAGTCGGTGCGCGTGCGATGATCGAAGGTGGCGCGCAGCGCCTCGGTGTCGGCGGCACCGGCGAGGTAGCGCGACAGGAGCTCGAGGAGCTGTGGACGGACGATCCGGCGGCGGGCCTCCCACGTCCGGTATTCGTCCATGGCGCCGGCGTCGGCAGCGAGCTCTTCCCAGAGTAGACGCCAGGACTCGAGCTGCGGGCCCTGAACGACGGGCACCGCGACGGCGTGCGAGCGTTGCGACAACATCATCACCAACCAACTGCGTGGGGAACGACGGATGGCACGTCGCCAACGGCGCACCCCGGAGCTGGACATGTAGCCCGATTGGTTGCGCGAAGCGAAAATGCCGAGACCTGAATGTTACCAGGCGTGCGGCCGCGTTGACTACTCCCCCGGTATTGCCCAACGTCCCGCGCGGCGTCGTCCAACGCTCGGGCACGCCGGAGCGTACCTGTAGCGCCTGCCCCGTGTCGTCCGCTGGTCACACACGTCCCCCTCATTCACGAGGCTTGCATGCTCGGAGACCGCCTCCGCTCTCTCTCGATGCGTATTCTTCGCTCCCATGGTCGCCGCGCGCTGGTGGTGGCGTGTCTGCTCGCCCCCGTATGCGCGGCCGCACAGGACAATTACGAGATCCAGGTGTACGGCTCCGATCTCGTGCCGAAGGGCTTCACGATGGTCGAGCTGCACAGCAACTTCACCGTGGACGGACGCGCGGACGTCGTCGACGGGCTCGCTCCCACGGATCACGCGCTGCACGAGACCCTCGAGGTCACGCATGGATTCTCCGACTGGCTCGAGGTCGGCTTCTACGTCTTCACGAGCGTACGCAACGGGAGCGGGTGGGACTGGGTGGGCGACCACATCCGTCCGCGCGTGAGTATCCCCGCGAGCTGGCACTGGCCCGTGGGGTTGAGTCTCTCGCAGGAAATCGGCTATCAGCGCCGACGCTTCTCACCCGATACGTGGACGTGGGAGATCCGCCCGATCATCGACAAGCAGATGGGACGGTGGTACTGGTCGTTCAACCCGACGTTCGAGCGTGCGCTGGTGGGCGAGGGCGTGCACAAGGGGGTCGAGTTCTCCCCGAATGCGCAGGTGACGTACGACGTGACGCCGCGGGTGACGGCGGCGATCGAGTATTACGGGGCGCTCGGTCCCGTGACGGGCTTCGACCCGGTCGCCGAGCAGGAGCAGCAGATCTTCCCGTCCGTCGATCTCAACGTGTCGCCGAAGTGGGAGTTCAACTTCGGAGTGGGGCGGGGGTTCACGAGCAGCACGGACCATCTGCTCGTCAAGGCGATCGTCGGCTATCGCTTCGGCTTCTGAATCGCCCGCGGCTGCCAGCGGTACCGCGCGAGCGATACGCGTCCACGCGCGTCGAAGCGCACGCCTTCACGCTCGAGGAGCAGTCGCTGCGACAGCTCGGCGCCGGGCGTCGCGCGCACACTCACCATCCCCTGCGCGTTGATCACGCGGTGCCACGGCACCGTGGTGCTCGAACGCAGCGCGTGGAGCGCGTAGCCGACCTGTCGCGCGTGTCCCTCCAGCTTCGCGAGGGTGGCGACCTGTCCGTACGTCGCGACCCGGCCGCGCGGGATGCGTCGCACCACGGCGTAGATCCGTTCGTAGGTTGTCGTCGTGCCGATCGTGCGCTCCGGTCTATTGTCCCGCCTGCGCGCGCTTCTTCCAGACGTTGGTGATCTGTACGCTCGCGGTCGCCAGGTCCACCGTCAAGGTGTCGTGCGCGATGTCCGCGGTCCCTTCCGTGCGGAGCGGGAAGCCCGCCGAGATCTGGGTCCAATGGTTGCCGGAGATGGTGTAGGTGCCGCTATCGGTGGCCGTGGAATCGGGCGACTGCAGGTGCACCGTGACCTTGTACGTATTCGGCGTGAGGACGAGCATGCCGGTGACCGACGGTGGCGTGATCGGGTGCTCGTTGGAGAAGTTGAGCGACACCAGGTCGTAGGTGCCGATGAACTCGGGCGGCGCGGATTTCGTGTTCGGTTCCGCGATATCCATGGCGCAGGCACCGGCGACGACGGCCACGGTCAGGCAGAGCGGAACGGTGCGACCTCCAAAGGGGTGCTTCATGCGACGCTCCTGTCCCGACCCAACGGATCGGGGCGACTCGGTCCTGTGAGAGGAGTGCGTGGGCGGTGATCATCGTGCTGATGGGCGTGTCGGGCGCGGGCAAGACGACGGTCGGGCAGCTGCTCGCGGCTGAGCTGGGATGGCCGTTCTACGACGCCGACGACTTTCACCCGGCGTCGAACATCCAGGCGATGCGTGCGGGGCGCGCGCTGACCGACGCGGATCGCGCGGCGTGGCTCGATGCGCTGCACCAGCTCGCGCGCACGCTCGTGCGCGATGGCGTGTCCGCGGTGCTCGCGTGCTCCGCGCTCACGCAGCGCTATCGCGAGCGGCTCATCGGCGGCGATGCGGCGATTGCCGCCGCCATTCACTTCGTGTATTTGCGGGGTGCGCCCGAGCTGATCCGACGGCGCCTCGAGGCGCGCGCTCGGCACTTCATGCCGGCGTCGCTCCTGCCGAGTCAGTTCGCGATTCTCGAGGAGCCCCGGGCGGCGGTCGTGGTGGACGTCTCGGCCGCGCCGGCAACGATCGTACAGCGCATCCGGCGCGCGCTGCGCGTGTGAGCTCACGCGTGTGCGCGTGCTCCAGCCGGCGTGCGGCTCGAGCGATGGCCTGCGATACTGCACCGGACTGCCTCCAACGGCGATCAGGCACAGACGGCGTGCCACGCTCGGACAGCGAGCGTTCGATCGTTCGGTCATCGAGAGGCCCGCTATTGCAGGTTCCGGACCTCTCGATGCAAACGCCGTCGAGCCGCGCGTTCAGGCGTGCTCGCGAGTGGGATTGTCGAAATGGAAGAAGTTGCTCTGGCTGCCGTCGGACGTGTGCTCCTGGAACACGAAGACCAGATCACGTTCGTCGAAGGGGGCGAACCAGTCGTCCCAGCCGATCTGCTCCAGGCTGCCGCCGCCATAGCCGGGGAAGTTGAGGCGCAGGACCCCCGCTCGGTCGCCGTGCTCGGTTCCTGGTACCGTGGCCGGCACCGCCCCGCGCTCGTCGGCCCAGTGCATGATCACCTCGTGATCGCGCGTGGCGAGCGTCTGCCCCGGGTGGTCCTCGTGCTCGTTCGGCGAATGGATCCACCGCGCGCGAAGGGTGCTCTCCGACAGCTCGTCCGCGTGGCTCTGGAGGAACTTCCGATCCTCGGCGGTGATGTTCGTCGCCTTCAGTGCCGGCGCACGCTTCTTGGTGGAGGTCTTCGCGGCGGTGCGGGTGCTGCGCTTCCGCGCGGGCGCCTTCCGCGCCGTGCGCTTGGCGGTGCTCTTCTTCTTCGTGGCCGATGCCCGACTGCTGCTCTTCCGGGTCGAGGCGCGCGCCGTCGTGCTCCGTGAGCGCTTCGTCTTGCTGCCAGTGCGGGACGATTTCTTCGTGGACTTCCTGCCCGCGCCGCGCTTCGTCTTCGATGTGGCTGCCATCGGGCTCCCTCTCGAATCTGCGGTCATGTCAACGGTTCCACAGAAGCAGCCGGCCGCGCATGGGACATGCCGCTCGTGTGCTCGTCGCGCGAAAAGTCGACACGCGTGCGACGTGACGGTGGTCCGATGAAGCGGCACGAAGAGAGCACACGTCTTGCACGCCACCTGCGCGCACGAGCAAGTGTCTGAGCCGCGATCCTCACGTGCCGTGATCCAGCAGGCCGAACACGCGCGATCGTGGTCACCACATTGCAGGAGGCATCCCATGGCGGACACGCACAAGGGCGATCAGAGCCACAGCGGGAAAAATCCCGGAAACGTGCCGGGCACTCAGACGCCCGATACCCCCAACAAGCGGGAAAGCGCGCGGGAGCACGGACACACCGAGGAACACCGCCAGCACGCCAGCCAGCACGGGAAGGGGAAAGAGGAGCACAAGCGGTCATGAGCTCTGAGCTATGAGCTCTGAGCTGTGGGCTGTGAGGGGGGTGTGAGCTCGACCATCCGAGGAACGTCGAGCTCATAGCATCCACTCACAGCTACTCACAGCTCAGAGCTCATAGCTCAGAGCTCATAGCTCACGGCTGTCTTCCGCCCTCTCCATACATCCTCCACCGCCGCCAGCACGTCGTGCGTGGTCACGTGCGAGACGAACGACGGCCGGTGCGTGCAGTTGGCGTACACGCAGTGCGCGCCGCACACCGAGCACTCGAGCTGCCACGACGCCACGGGGCGATGGCGTGCGCGCGTGAGCATGCCGGACGTCGCCAGGTTCCCGCACCAGTAGATCCCGACCGTGGGCGCGCCGGCGGCGGCGCTCACGTAGAGTGGGCCCGAATCGTTCGAGATCACCACGCTGCACCGTGACGCGAGTCCGACTAACCCGCCGAGCGAGAGATGGCCGGCGACATCGGCGGCGTCGGCGTCCATGCATGCCATCACCCGCTCCGTGATCTCCCGCTCTCCGCCGCTCCCGTTCACCACGATACGCGCCCCTTCCGCGGCGAGCGCGTCGCCCACCTCGGCGAATCGCTCCTCCGGCCACCGGCGGCGCGGGTCGGTGCCGCCGGGATTCAGGAGAACCACGGGCGCGTCGGTCGATGGCACCAGTCGCTCGGCCTCCTCGAGATCGCGTGCCGTCACGGCGAGCTGCGGGGCGATGGCGTGCGGCGCGGCACCGACGAGCGACACCACCTCCAGGTAGCGCGCGACCTCCGGCTGCCAGTACGTGTACGGAATCCACCGATCGAGCGGCGGGGCGTCGTCCGCCTTGAGGCCGACCGTCACGCGCGCCCCCAGCCGGCGCGTGAACGGATTCGAGAATCTGCCGCCGCCGTGCATCTGCAGCGCCAGATCGAAGCGCTCGTTCTGCATCGCCGCGAAGAAGCGATCGAGCGCCTCGGGGCACTCGGCGCCGTCCACCTCGTTCACACCGCGCGCCGGCGGGACGACGATCACGCGATCCACGGGCGACGGGCGTCCGTCGAGCAGCGCGGCGTGGTGCCGCGCGCCGAGCAGCGTGATGTGCGCGACGGGGTACGCGGCGCGCAGGGCGGCGAGGGCAGGGAGCGCGAACATCAGATCGCCGATTCCGTTCGCGCGGAGGACGGCGATGCGGGTAACGTCTGGGAGATGCATGCGCGGCGTGATGCAAAGAGGTGGTCTCGCGGCGCGTGGGACTGCGACGTCCGCGACGATCGTCGCTGGCCACTCCGCACGTCTCATTCCGAAGCGGCGCGTGCGCGTCGTCTGAACGCTGCTGTGTGGTGCGGCGCACGCGGAGGGCGCGAGCGGAGACGAACGCGCGACGCGACGCGAGGCAGACGCACGGTTCTTGCGCGCCCCCCGTGCATCGGTGTGGGCGCAGCGTGTCGCGGGCGCGGTGCGCCGTCGAGTCGCATCTCGCGCAGGGAGTTTCCTCATGCGTCGTCGCCCTCTTCGGGGAATCACGAGCGCGATCGGGCGATGGCCCGTCGCACGGCAGCTGACCAATGCCGGCCTGGATGATGCCGCAGTGAGCGAGCGCACGCGCCAGCTGCACTCGCGGCTGCACGATGTGCGCACCGTGTCGAGCATCTGCCCGTACTGCGCGGTGGGGTGCAGCACGCTCGTGCACGTGAAGAAGGGACAGATCGTGGACATCGAGGGGAATCCCGAGAGCCCGATCAATCAGGGGACGCTCTGCCCCAAGGGCGCCGATACCCTCCAGTACGCGATCAACCCCAAGCGGCTCACCACCGCGCTGTACCGCCGCCCCTTCGGCACGAAGTGGGAGCGCGTCGATCTCGAGTGGGCAATGGACCGCATTGCCGAGCGCGTGCACGAGACGCGCGAGCGCACGTACGTGGACCGGGATGAGCGTGGTCGCCACGTGTGCAACACGCCGGCGATCGGCTTCCTCGGCGGGGCCGCGCTCGACAACGAGGAGAACTACCTCATCAAGAAGTTCTGCGTCGGCGCCGGCATCGTCTGGGTCGAGAACCAGGCCCGCATATGACACTCGGCCACCGTCCCCGGTCTGGGGACGCCGCTCGGCCGTGGTGGCGCCAGCACCTTTCCGCGTGATCTGGCGAACACCAATTGCATCCTCATCATGGGGTCGAACTTCGCCGAGTGTCATCCGGTGGCGTTCCGCTTCGTGATGCGCGCGCGAGAGACCGGGGCGGAGGTCATCCACGTGGACCCCCGCTTCAGCCGCACGTCGGCGTGCGCCACCCAGTACGTGCAGGTGCGCGCCGGAACCGACATCGCGTTCATGGGCGGGCTCATCAACCACGTGCTGCAGAGCGAGCGGTGGAACACCGATCCGTTCTTCAAGGAGTACGTGGCGCACTACACGAACGCGGCCACGCTCATCGAGCGCGACTTCCGCGACGCGAGCGACCTGGGCGGCGTGTTCTCGGGGTGGGAGGAGGACTACTACTGCCCCGACAGTTGGCAGTACGAGGGGACGCAGCGCGTGATCCACGTGGACAGCCAGTACAAGGAGATCTGCGAGATGCTGTCCACGCAGGGGCAGGGGATGTCATCCGGCCGCTCGATCGGCGGACCGCCGCCGAAGGATCCGACGCTGGAGGATCCCCGCTGTGTGCTGCAACGGCTCAAGCGCCACTTCGCCGAGTACACCCCGGCGCGCGTCGCGGAAATTTGCGGCGTTCCCGAGGACCGCTTCGTCGCGGTCGCGGAGTCGATGCTCCGCAACTCGGGACGCGAGCGCACCTGCGCCATCGCGTACGCGGTGGGGTGGACGCAGCACACGACGGGTCCGCAGATCATCGCCAGCGCGGCCATCCTGCAGCTGCTGCTCGGCAACATCGGCCGCCCCGGCGGCGGGATTCAAGCACTGCGCGGCCACGCCACCATTCAGGGCTCCACCGACATCCCCACGCTATACGACCTGCTCCCCGGTTATCTGCACATGCCCACCTGTCTTCCGATCGACGAGACGCTGGACTCGTACGTGTGGAACGAAGGTGGCGCGACAGGGCACTGGGCGTACACGAGGAATTATCTGGTGTCGCTCCTCAAGGCCTACTTCGGCGACGCCGCGACGCCGGAGAACGACTTCGGCTACGAATTCCTCCCCCGCATCACCGGTGACCACTCGTTCATGCCCATGTTCGTCGCAATGCACAAGGGCGAGCTCGAAGGCCTCTTCCTCATGGGACAGAATCCCGCGGTCGGAGGTCCCAACGCGGGCTTCGTGCGCGAGGCGCTCGGCAAGCTCAAGTGGATGGTCGCCCGCGACATCTTCGCGATCGAGAGCGCCACCTTCTGGTACGATTCGCCGGAAGTGAAGGACGGGACGATCGCGCCGGAAGACATCGGCACCGAGATCTTCCTGCTCCCCGGCGCGACCGTCACCGAGAAGGACGGCTCGTTCACCAACACACACCGCCTCATCCAGTGGCACGACAGGGCGGTGAACCCGCCGGGCGATGCGCGGTCGGAATCGTGGTTCATGTATCACCTGGGTCGGCGCATCAAGAAACTCTACGAGAGTTCCACCGACCCCAAGGATCGCCCCATCCAGGCGCTGACGTGGGACTACCCCACCGCGGGTGAGCACGACGAGCCGATCGTCGACTACATCCTGCGCGAGGTGAACGGCTTCGTGTGGGCGCCCACGTGGGACGAGCGCAAGCAGGTGACAGGCTTCGCCGAGTTGAAGGACGATGGATCGACGGCGTGCGGGTGCTGGCTCTACAGCGGCGTGCACCCCGGTGTGAATCGCGCCGCCTCGCGCGCGAGCGACGATCTCTACATCTCGCCCGGCTGGGGCTTCTCGTGGCCGAGTAACGTCCGATTGCTCTACAACCGGTGCTCCGCCGATCCGCAGGGACGGCCGTGGTCCGAGCAGAAAAAGTACGTCTGGTGGGATGAGACGCGCGGGCGATGGATCGGGGAGGATGTTCCGGACTTTCCCGTGGACAAGCGTCCCGATGATCCCGGCGATCCCGAGGCGGGTGGGCTCGCCGCATTGTCCGGTGATTCGCCCTTCCTCCTCAAGCCCGATGGCAAGGCGTGGCTCTTCTTTCCGTTCGGCATGAAGGACGGACCGCTCCCCACGCACTACGAGCCGTGGGAGACGCCGGTGCCCAACCTGCTGTATCACGAGCACGATCGCGATCCAATGACGAAAGTCTGGCACATCGATGAGAATCCGTACAACGGTATCGCCAACGAGGAATTTCCCTACGTGCTCACGACGTATCGCTTGACCGAGCATCACACGGGCGGCGGCATGACGAGATGGAACAGCTGGCTCTCGGAGCTGCAGCCGGCTGCATTCGTCGAGCTGAGCCCCGAGCTCGCGGCGGAGAAGGGGATCGCGCACACCGGGTGGGTGACGCTCAGCACCTCGCGCGGTGATGTCGAGGCACTCGCGCTCGTCACGCGCCGCATGCGACCGCTCACCGTGCAGGGGCGAACCATCCACCAGATCGGCTTCCCATGGCACTTCGGTTACGCGGGGCTCGTGACCGGCGGTTCGGCGAACGTGCTGCTCTCGATGGTGGCCGATCCCAACGTGTCCATCCACGAGCGTGTGCTGACGTGCAACATCCGAGCGGGACGCTTGAATGGGAACGGAGGTCATCCATGATCGCGTTCGGTGGCCGGCGCGAAGATGCGGGCGCGCGTCCGATGGAAGCGGTCGAGCATCCGCGGCGGCCGTGGATCGGCGCGCCGGAGGGCGCGCCCGTTACCGAGGACACGACCGTCCCGGTCACCCAGGAAGCGCAGCGCACGTCGGGCACGCGCATCGAGCCCGGGCGCTCGTACGGCTTCTTCACCGACACGACGTTGTGCATCGGGTGCAAGGCGTGCGAGGTCGCGTGCAAGCAGTGGAACAACCTCCCCGCCGAGGACTTCGAGCTGACCGGTGCATCGTACGACAACACGCGTGAGCTCTCGGCCACCACGTGGCGCCATGTGGCGTTCATCGAGCAGTTCGATGCCGAGCGGTTCGAGGGGCTCGAACGGCCGCCACTGAAACCCGATGCGATGCCGCGTGCCGATGCGCGCGGGCTGCGCGCGAATCTCCCCGCCGATTTCGAGCCGTGGGCCAACCTCACGGCGAGCGAGCAGTGGGCGCAGCCAGGGCAGCGGTGGATCTTCATGTCGGACGTGTGCAAGCACTGCGTGGATGCGCCGTGCCTGGAGGCGTGCCCCACAGGCTCGATCATCCGCACCGAGTTCGACAGCGTGTACGTACAGCAGGACGTCTGCAACGGTTGCGGCTACTGCGTGAGCGCGTGTCCGTTCGGCGTCGTGGAGGTCGCGCACGACTGGGACGGAAAGGCGCACAAATGCACGCTGTGCTACGATCGGTTGAAGGACGGCCTCGAGCCCGCGTGCGCGAAGGCGTGCCCCACGGACTCCATCCAGTTCGGGCCGGTGGATGAGCTGCTGCGGCGCGCGCAGGAGCGCGTACGCGAGCTCCGCGAGCGCGGCATCCCCGCGTACCTCTATGGTACGGATGGGATCATGGAGAACGAGTGCGACACGAGCCGGCTCGAAGGGCTCAACTGCTTCTTTCTCCTCATCGATCGCCCCGAGGTCTACAATCTGCCCGCGGTGCCGAAGCGCCCATCGTCGAACACCGGCGTGGGACTCGCGACCAGCGCCATCGCGGCGCTCGGTCTCACCGCCGCCGCGCTCGTGGCGTTCGCGGGCGGAGGAGACGGACGGTGACCCCGAACCACTCGAGCGACACCGTCGCGCATCCGCGCATCGTGCCGCGGCGTGCGGCCGCGCCCGAACCGGAGCCCGTGGTCCCGCCGCCGCCGCCGCGGCAGCCGCGTCGGTCGCGTCGTCCGATTGCCGCCGAACAGCAGGGACGGCAGCCCGCCTCGCCCATCAAGGAAGCCACGTGGAAGTGGTACATCCCGATCTACTTCTGGCTGGGCGGGATCGCGGCGGGGAGCTGGGTGGCCATCACCGCGGAAGACCTCACGGGAGCGAACGACCGCGACGTAGTGCGCGCCGGCCGCTACCTCGCGCTCGGGAGCGTGCTCGGCGGCACCGCGCTGCTCGTGCTCGATCTCGGGCGGCGCGAACGCTTTCTCAACATGCTGCGCATCGTGCGCTCGCGTTCGGCAATGAGCCTCGGCTCGTGGGGGCTCACTGAGTTCGGGATGTTCACCGGCGTCGCCGCGACGCTGCAGGCACTGGCCGACGGTGCGCTCGGATCGCACGCCGCGCTCGAGCGCCTCGCGCACGGATGGCCGGGTCGCGCCGTTCACGTGCTCGGGCTCCCCGCCGCGCTCTTCGTCGGGAGCTACACCGGTGTGCTGCTCGCATCCACGAGCACGCCGGCGTGGGCCGCGCGCACGCGTGTGCTCGGACCCTTGTTTCTGGCCTCCGGAACGGCGAGCGGCATCTCGGCGCTCGGCGGCGTGCTCGGCGCGATGGGCGGCGCGCGGCCGGGCGTGCATCGGCGTCTCGCGCGGGCGGAGATGGCGGCACTCGCTGCGGAGCTCGCCCTCGCGATGGCGAGCCACGCGGCCGTCCGCCGGCTGCCGTCGATCACGCGCGAGCCGGCATGGCAGCGCGTGCTGCGCCGCATCGCCATCGGCGCGGGGATCGGCGTTCCCCTCGTCGTACGCGCCGCGCACGCGCTGCAGCGCGGCGAGCCCCGGCGCCATCTGGGACGACGCGATACCGTGCGACGTATCCGCGCGCTCATCGGCCGCGATGAGCGCTCACGGTTGGAGCGTGGCCCGCGGGGAGAGCTCGCCTGCACCGCGCTCACGCTGGCCGGAAGTCTCGCGCTCCGGTATCTCATCACGCACGAGGGGCGGCGTTCGGCGCGCATCGCGGACGATACGTGGACGTTCACCGCGCGCCGCGGCCGTGCGCCGACGGTGGTGCTCGATCGCGGCGAGCAGCTCGCCACCGAACAACGCCGCCAGCCGGCGCGCCTGCGTCATCGCGTCGTTCGCGGCACGGTCGCGGGCGTGATCACCGTCGCGCAGGAGGACCGCGTCCGCATCGTGACCGAGAACGGGCGCGGCTACCTGTTCACCGTCGCCAAGCGCCGCGCATCACTCGCCCAGCTGGAGCGGTGGCGCGACGCGCGGATACCCGTCGTGGTGCGCTATACCGGCATCCCGGATGCGGGCGCCAGTGCGGAGCGCATTCGCCCCATCTGATACCCGAACAGTCCGCCCTATCTGCTACGTCGTTCGCCGCACCGCGGGCGCACTTCGCCACAATTTCGTTGTCCCTGGATGCGGGGTCCGGGCATCTTGCTCCTCCCAATCGGATCCCGCCGACGTCCAGGAGGACACATGCGGTTCAGAGAGATGGTGGTACTCGCCAGCGTGGCCACGGCATTGGCCTGCGGCGGCAGCAGCCCTACGGGGACGACCAACAACAATCCGCCGCCGCCCGCGCCGGGCGTGCACGACGTGACGATCAAGGATTTCTCGTTCAGCCCGCAGAGCGTCACGATCAAGGTGGGCGAGTCGGTGCGATGGACGAATAGCGGCCCATCGGTCCACCACGTGATCAGCGACCAGACGGGTCTGTTCGATGCCGGCGACTTGCTGCCTCCCGGCACGACCACCGACCCGTACGGCAACCCGAGCAGCACGCCGGGTGCATCGTTCTCGTTCACGTTCACGAAAGCGGGCACGTACACGTACCACTGCATGAACCATCCGCCAGCGGGCTACCCGAACTTCACGGGAACGGTGATCGTGCAATAGCCCGCGCGTCAGGTCATATTGGGGTGCATGTCTGCACCCCAATCGACCGCACGCACGAACGATGGGCGCTCCACGACGGGAACGGGCGCGCGCGCGGGAAGCCTTCGCACGGTCCTGCGCGCGCTCGCTTATTTGCGGGGCTACAAGGCCGATACGGCCGGCGCGACCATCGCGCTGCTGATCGTCTCGGCCGCCACGCTCGCCACACCCCAGTTCATCCGCATCGCGATCGACGACGGCATCGCCGCGCGGCAGCCGCGCGTCATCGTGCTCACCGTGCTCGGGCTGCTCGGCGTCGCGATCGTCCGCGGCGTGTTCAGCTTTCTGGAAGGGTTCCTCGCCGAGCGCGCCTCGCAGGGTGTGGCGTACGACCTGCGTGACGGACTGTTCAGCCACATCGGGCACCTGAGCTTCAGCTTCTACGACAAGGTGCAGACGGGGCAGCTCCTCACGCGCCTCACCAACGACGTGGAGCAGATCCGCACCTTCGCCGGAAGCGGTATCGCGCAGCTGACCGCGTCGATCGTCATGCTCTTCGGGACGATCGGGCTGCTGCTGTCGCTCAACGTCACGCTCACGCTCGCCGTGCTCGGCACGATCGTGCCGATCGTGATCCTCCTCGGCTACTTCGTGCGCGGCATCGCGCCGATGTTCCGCGCCGTGCAGCAGGCGCTGGGGAAGCTCAACAGCGTGCTGCAGCAGGACCTCGCCGGCGTGCGCACCATCCGCGCGTACGGGCGCGAGGCGTACGAGGACCAGCGCTACGGGACCGTGAATACCGATCTGCTGGATCGCTACATCGTGACGGTGCGCGCCGTCGCGAACAACTTTCCGTTCGTCTTCCTGTTCGCCAATATCGGCACGCTCGCCGTCATCTGGATCGGCGGACTGCAGGTGATCGGCGGCCGGCTCTCGATCGGCGAGCTGATCGCGTTCAACAGCTATCTCGCGTTTCTCGTGCAGCCGCTGCTCACGGTCGGCTTCCTCGCGGCCGGGCTGTCGCGGGCCGCCGCATCGACGGTGCGCGTGTTCGAGGTGCTGGACGCGCCGCTCGAGGTGCAGGAGGTGCCGGGCGCGGTCGCGCTTCCCCCCGTCACTGGCCGCGTGGAATTTCAGAACGTCTGCTTCCGCTATCCGGGCACCGAACGCGACGTGCTGCACGACGTGAGCTTCACCATCGAGCCCGGGCAGACGGTCGCGCTGCTCGGCGCGACCGGCTCGGGGAAGAGTACGCTGGTGAATCTCATCCCGCGCTTCTACGACGCCACCGACGGCAGCGTGCGCATCGATGACCACGACGTGCGGACGGTGACGCTCGAGAGCTTGCGCCGGCAGATCGGCATTGTGCTGCAGGAGGTGCGGCTGTTCGCGGGCACGGTGCGCGAGAACATCGCGTACGGGCGTCCGGACGCATCGCTCGAGGAGGTCGAGGCGGCCGCGCGCGCCGCGCAGGCCGACGCGTTCATCCGCGAGCTCTCCGAGGGGTACGACACGGTGATCGGCGAGTGCGGTGTCACGCTCTCCGGCGGGCAGCGCCAGCGCATCGCGATCGCCCGCGCGCTGCTCGTCGACCCGCGCATCCTCATTCTCGACGAGAGCACCTCCGCGGTCGATACGCTCACCGAAGCGGCCATCCGGGCCGCGCTCCGCCGGCTTCGCGAGCGCCGGATGCACACGGTGTTCATCATCGCGCAGCGCGTGAGCACCGTGCGCCACGCCGATCGCATTCTCGTCCTGGACAACGGCCGCATTGCGGCAAGCGGCACGCACGAGACGCTGCTGCGCGAGAGCCCGCTGTACAACGCCATCCTCGGTTCCCAGCTCGAGGACACCGGCGACGACGCCTCCCTCGCCGCCGCCGGCTGAGTCGCCATGGGTCATCCTCGTTTCGGGCTCGCCGCGATGGCGGGCGAACAGACGCGCGCCGAGCACCGGGGGGCCACGCTCCGACGCCTGCTGCGGGAGCTCCGTCCGTATCGGGCATCAGTCGCGATGGCGTTCGTGCTCATCATCATCGGCGCGGTGGCGCAGGCGGCGGGCCCGTGGCTCGTCGGGCGCGCCATCGACGACAGCATTCGCGGGCGCGATCCCGCCGGCCTCGCGCGCACGATGCTCATCCTGCTCGGCGTGTACCTCGTGGGCACGTGGGCGGGGCGCGGACAGATCTTCCGCATCGGCGTCATCGGCCAGCGCATGCTCGCCGATCTGCGCGCGCGGCTCTTCGAGCATCTGCAGCGACTCCCGCTCGGGTTCTTCGCGCGCCATCCCACGGGCGATCTCATGAGCCGCGTGGTGAACGATGTCAGCACGCTCAACCAGCTGCTGTCCGGCGGGCTGACGCAGCTGCTCGGCTCGTTGTTCAGCCTCGTGGGGATCATCGTCGCGATGCTGCTCCTGAACGTGCGGCTGGCGCTCGTGAGCTTCACGATCATCCCGGTGATGCTCATCGCGACCGGGCTCTTCGCGCGGCGGGCGCGCCGCGCGTTCCGCACGACGCGTGAGACCGTGGGCGACGTGACCGCGGGCGTCGAACAGGAGATCATCGGCGTGCGCGAGGCGCAGGCGTTCGCGCGTACGACGATGAACATCCAGCGCTTCCGCGCGCTCAACGCCGCCAACCGCGACGCGAACGTCCAGGCGGTGACGATCACCTCCGCGTTCGCGCCGGCCATCGACGTGCTCAGCACGCTCGCCACGGCGATCGTCATCGGCTACGGCGGCTACCTCGCGTTCCACGGCGCGCTCACCGTGGGACTCGTGGCGGCGTTTCTCATCTACGTCCAGCGCTTCTTCCGTCCGATCCAGCTCGCGTCCACCATCTACACGCAGGCGCAGTCGGCGCTCGCGGGCGCGGAGCGCATCTACGAGCTCCTCGACCAGCCCGCGGAGCCGCGTGATGCGCCCGATACGCCGGCGCTCGGACGCGTGGAGGGGCGCATCGACTTCGAGCACGTGGAGTTCGCCTACGAGTCCGGCCATCCCGTGCTGCACGATGTGACGTTCGCCGCGCTCCCCGGACAGTCCGTGGCGCTCGTCGGCCCCACGGGCGCGGGGAAGACGACGATCGCCAATCTGATCCCGCGCTTCTACGATGTCACGCGCGGCGTGGTCCGCATCGACGGACACGACGTGCGCGACGTGACGCGGGCGAGTGTCCGCGCGCAGATCGCGCCCGTGCTCCAGGATCCGTTCCTCGCCAGCGGGACCGTGGCCGAGAACATCGCGTACGGGCGCGTGGGGGCGACGCGCGAGGACATCGAGACGGCGGCGCGCGCGGTGAGCGCGGATGCCTTCATTCGCGAGCTGCCGAACGGCTACGACACCGCGATCGGCGAAGGTGGCTTCGCGCTGAGTCAGGGGCAGCGGCAGCTCATCGCGTTCGCGCGCGCCGTGCTCGCGAACCCGCGCATCCTGATTCTCGACGAGGCGACGAGCAACATCGACACGCGTACCGAGGCGCTCATCCAGCAGGGGCTCGCGACGCTCCTCGCCGGGCGCACGAGCATCATCATCGCGCACCGGCTGAGCACCATTCGCAACGCGGATCTCATTCTCGTGCTCCGCGGCGGTCGGATCGTCGAGCGCGGCACGCACGCGGAACTGCTCGCAGAGGGCGGCTTCTACGCGGAGCTGTACGCGCGGCAGTTCGGTGTGGCGGAGCCGAGTATGATCGGGGAGGGCGGCGCGGGCGGCGCCGAGTGAGGACGCCGCCCCGGTCCGGTCACCGTGTTTCGGACCGTCGTTCCGCCTCGGAGTGAGGGCTGGACGTCGTCTGCTGACCGGCATACTTGCCGGGATTCGCCTGGAAGCGGCTCGCGCACTGGTCGGAGCAGAAGTAGTAGTTGCGTCCCTGGTACGACGTCTGGCCGGCTGCACTCGTGGAATCGATGGTCATGTTGCAGACCGGATCTCTGACCTGTGCCATTGAAACCTCCTCGGCAACGGTACGACAAACTCGCCGCTGGGGGTGCAAGAACCCTACCGAGGTGCCCCTCCTCGAACCACGCGCCCCCTGCGGTCAAGCAATTGACATCCGGTCCGCAGCGTGGTGCGGTGATTGCAATCTCTCCGCGCGAGTTCATCCCTCATTTCAGAGGTGGTGATCGATTCGTTCGATGCGGATGTGGTCGTCGACATGGCGTCCGATACGGAGAGGTGCACACCACACAATTGTGATGTCCGCCACTTCCGCCATCGGATCCGTTGGCGCGCGTCCACGTGTGTTCCTCGCCTGACCAGGAGGGTTGCATGCACAACAGCATTTCCGCACGTCTCGGTGTCCCCATGGGGGGCCGCGGGCGCGGCTCGCCCTTCCATCGCGCCGATGCCGTACGCACGACCGGGCCGCGCCAGGCGAGGCGAGTACGTCGCGGCACGATCGCGGCGACCCTCCTGCTGGCGGCCGGCGCGGCCTTCGCGACTCCTGCGTTCGCGCAACAGCAGCAGTCGAATGCGGACGAAGGGGGCACCGTTCCCCCAGGGACGAAAAACGGCGACTGGGTCTTGCCGGCGCGTACCTATCAGATGACCCGGTACAGCCCGCTCGATCAGATCACCACCAGCAACGTCAGCAATCTCAAGGAAGTCTTCACCTACACCGACGGCATCAAGGACGGCCACGAGGGGCAACCGCTCTTCGTGAACAACACCTTGTACATGGTGACGCCGTTCCCGAATCGGCTGTACGCGTTCAGCCTCAACAACGGGAAGTTCGCGTTGAAGTGGATGTATGATCCACATCCCAATCCTGCCGCCCCGGGAAAGGCGTGCTGCGACAACGTCAATCGCGGTATGACCTACTACAAGGGGAAGATCATCTACAACGTGCTCGACGATAACATGGTCGCCGTGGACGCCAATACCGGGAAGGAGGCGTGGCGCATCAAGCTCGGCGACGTGAACAAGGGCGAGACGATGACGATGGCCGCCGTGGTCGTGAACGGGATCGCGTACGGTGGCGTGAGTGGTGGGGAGATGGGCGTGCACGGATGGCTCGCCGCCGTGAATGCCGACAACGGCAAGCTGCTCTGGCGGGCCTACAGCACCGGGTCCGACAAGGAAACAATGATGGGATCCGACTTCCATCCCTACTACAAGTACATGCAAGGGAAGGACATGGGGATGAAGTCGTGGCAGGGTGATCAGTGGAAGATCGGCGGTGCCGCACCGTGGACGTGGGTGAGCTACGATCCCACCGCGAACACCATCTACTACGGAACCAGCAACCCTGGCACGTGGAATCCCGATCAACGCCCTGGCGACAATCTCTGGTCGACGTCCGTCATCGCGCGCGATGCGAAGACGGGGATGGCGAAGTGGGCGTATTCCTTCACGCCGCACGATGAGTGGGACTACGACGGGATCAACGAGAACGTCGTCATCGATCTGCCGATCAACGGGCAGGCGCGGAAGGTGATCGTCCATGTCGATCGCAACGGCTACATCTACACGATCGATCGCACGAACGGCCAGGTGCTCGTCGCCAACCCGTTCGAGAAGGTGAACTGGTCGACCGGCATCGACATGCAGACGGGGCGTCCAAAGCTCGTCGCCGAGAAGGAGACGCACCAGGGCAAGCTGACGAAGAACATCTGCCCCTCGTCGTCTGGCGCGCGCGACCAGCAGCCGTCCGCGTACTCGCCGAAGACGCACCTCCTCTACACGGGTGCGACCCGCGTATGCATGGACTACGGCGGGATCGAGACGAAGTACATCGCGGGCACGGCGTACGTGGGTGCGGCCGTCCGCATGTTCGCGCAGGATAACGACATGAGCCACCGCGGCGACCTCATCGCCTGGGATCCGGCGACCGGCACGGCGAAGTGGCGGGACGCCGAGAAGTACCCGGTGTGGAGCGGCGTGCTGGCGACCGCGTCGAACGTCGTCTTCTACGGTACGATGGACGGTGACTTCAAGGCGGTCGACGCGACCACCGGGAAGGAGCTGTGGAAGACGCACTTCGACTCCGGCATCATCGGCAACCCGATGACCTTCACGGGCTCGGACGGCAAGCAGTACGTCGCCATCTACTCCGGCGTCGGCGGCTGGCTCGGCGCGATCGTGCCGGGCAACCTCTCGAAGGATGACCACTGGGCGGCGCTCGGTGCGGTGGGGGCCATGTACGATCTGCCCGACGACACGAAGCCCGGCGGCGCGCTGCACGTGTTCGCGCTTCCTGGCAGCGCGCCGGGCGGCAATCCGAGCGGCAAGTGATGCGCGCGGCCAGGCCCGAACGCGTAGGCGGACTCACACGCGCGAAGTGGTGTGCTCGTGTGTGTGGGATCGCTCTTGCCGGTGCCGTCGTGCTTGCGCTCGCCGCCGCGCAACCGGCGGCGGCGCAAGCATCGTCCGGCAATGCAGCAGCGGCCACGACATCCAAGCGGGCCAAGCCCACGCTCCGGCTGTGCGAGGATCCGAACAATCTCCCGTTCTCGAGCACGGAGACGGTTGGGCTCGAGCACAAGATCGGCGAGCTGCTCGCGCGCGATCTCGGGACGACGGTCGAGGATGTCTGGCAGCCCCAGCGAATCGGGTTCGTGCGGAACACCATGGGCGCGGGGCGGTGCGACCTCATCGTCAACGTCCCCGCGCACTACGATCCGGTGGCCACCACGAAGCCGTACTACCGTACCACGTACGTCTTCGTGTATCGCACGGACCGCGGCTACCACATCACGTCGCTGGATGATCCGGTCCTCAAGCATATGAAGATCGGCGTCCAGCTCGTGGGTGCCGACAACGAGAACCCTCCGGGCGCAGAAGCGCTTGCGCGTCGGGGGCTCATGAAGAACGTGGTCGGCTTCAGCGTCTACGGCGACAGCGCGACCGGCTACATGGGCGGGCCCAATCCGGCCGCGGACATCGTGCATGCGGTGGCGCGCGGTGATGTGGATGTGGCCATCGTGTGGGGACCCACCGCGGGCTACTTCGCGCCGCGCGAGGGCGTGCCCCTCACCCTCGTGCCTGTGACACCGAGCGTGGACACGCTGTCAGGCAAGCGCTTCGTGTACGACATGGCGATGGGGGTGCCGAAGGCGGACACGGGGGCCGTGACGCTGCTGAACGGACTGATCGAGCGTGAGCGACCGGCAATCGAAAAGCTCTTGCGAGAGTATGGTGTGCCGCTGGTACGCGGCGACAAGACCGCGCTGACCACGGCCGAACAGGACAAGCACTGAACAGCGGAGTTTTCAGCGCGCGTCAACGCGACGGAGGAAATCAATGCGGATATCGAAGCACATGACGATGGGACCGGCGTGCGTGGTCGTCTTCGCGCTGTCGGCCGCGGGATGCGGCGGACAGCAATCAGGAGCGAAGACGAGCGCGCAAGGGGGGAACGTGTCGTCCGCATCGGATACGGCCAAGGGCGAACCCAGCGGCGGATACGTCACCGAGTCCCCGACCTCGAACAAGAATCCGGACGTGACCTCGACCGAGGTGACCCACAAGTTCACCGGCAACGTGGAGGAGGCCAACGCCGGGCGGACGCTCTTCATCACGCACAACTGCATCGGGTGCCACGGCGGGCTCGCCGGCGGCGCGATGGGGCCAAGCCTGCGCGACACCACGTGGAAGTACGGGGGCACCGACCAGGCGATCGAAGCCTCGATTCGCGATGGCCGCCCTGGCGGGATGCCGGCGTGGGGGCACGCGAGCGCCGTGGGGCAGGGCAACACCCTCTCCAGTCAACAGATCCGGCAGATCATCACGTACGTCCACTCCATACGGACCGACGCCGAGCCGACCTTCTTCTTCTGGTCGGAACGGCAGAAAGGTGGAACGCAGGGAGCGGGCACGAAGGGATCGGGCGCATCCGGAATGCCGTGAGGCTGCGATCCCCGGATGCAGTGAGAACCAGGGGCGCACCGAGCGGTGCGCCCCTTTCTCTTTGCGTGATCAGTGCGTGCGCCCGGCGGTGCGCGCGCGAGCGGGGCGGCGTGCGCGCCCGGTGAGCGCGCGTCCGCTCAGCTCGCGGCGCCAGCCTGCGGCTCCCGCTCCTTGCACCTGATGCAGAACCGCGCGTAGGGAATCGCGTCCAGCCGCTCGTAGTCGATCGGCTCGCCGCAGTTCTCGCAGATGCCGAACGTCTCCGGCGAGTGGTACAGCCGGCGCAACGCGTCATCGATTTGCGCGAGAAACCTCCCCTCCTGACTCGCGAACAGGAACTGCTTTTCCTGCTCCTCCGTGTCCGTGCCCTGATCGGCCATGTGGAACGGATAGTTGGTCAGGTCGCCGTCCTGCGCCTGCTGCGATGCGTTGAACATCTCGCTGTTCTGGCCGAGCTCGTGGAGCAGCCGCTTGCGCTCCTCGAGCAGACGCTGCTCGAAGTGCGCGAGCATCTTCTTCCCCATCGGCTTGGTGACTTTCGTGCGCGTGCGTGGCGATGCTGCCATCGTGATGTCCCTCCCGGTTGCGCGCGGCGTGCCTCGCTCCTCCTACGCCAACTCGATCGTCACGTGCACCGAATCGCCTTCCACGTCGAGGAGATTGGCGAGCGTCCGGCTGCCGCGACGCGTGAATTGCAGCGCGATGCGCGATCCCCCGATGCACAGCCCCTCGATGAGGAGCTCGTGAATGAACGGCGGCAGCAGCGGCTCGCGAATGTGGAGCCGTCGCGCCGGTGCGTCCGGCAACAGCCCCGTGACAGCCTGGAGCAGCATGAACAACGCCCCGGCCGCCCAGCCCTGTGGTGAACAGCTCACCGGATACAACACGGGCCGAATGCCGTTCGCGCGCTGGAAGCCGCAGTACAGCTCGGGGAGACGATGGTAGCGCATCCCCACCGCCGCATCGTGCAGCGCGGAGCAGACGGGGAGCGCGGCTCGCGTGTGACCGTAGAGCGAGAGTCCGAGCGCGATGATCGCGTTGTCGTGCGGCCACACGGACCCGTTGTGATAACTCATCGGGTTGTACACGGGCTCCGCGGCACTCAGCGTTCGGATTCCCCATCCGGAGAACATGTCGGGGCGCAGCAGCACCCCGGCCATGCGCTCCGCCTGTGCCGCGTCGGGCACTCGACTCCACAGCAGATGCCCCGCGTTGCTCGTCACCGTGGGCACAGGTGCCTTGTTGCCGTCCAGCGCGAGCGCGAAGGTGCCGAGATGCTCCAACCAGAAGCGCCGCACGATCTCCTCGCGCAGCTGCGCCGCCTGCCGCCGGAGCTGCTCCGCGCGCTCAGGCTCACCAAAGGCGTCGTACAGCGACGCCATGCGCACCTTCGCGTCGTACACGTAGCCCTGCACCTCGATGAGCGCGATCGGAGGGACGGGCAGCGTCCCGTCGGGGAAGGGCACACCATCGCGCGAGTCCTTCCACCCCTGGTTCGCCAACCCCTTCGCCGACGTGCTCGCGTACTCGACCAAGCCGTCGCCATCCAGATCGCCGTAGCGGTCGATCCACTCGAGCGCGCGCGCCGCGTTCGGCAGCAGGCCGCGCACGAAACCCTCATCGCCCGTCCATCGCCACGCTTCGTGCAGCAGGATGAGGAAGAGCGGCGTCGCATCGATGGTGCCGTAGTAGGGGACGTGCGGAATTTCCCCCGCCCGCGCCATCTCGCCGCGCCGCAGCTCGTGCATGATGCGCCCCGGCTGCTCCTCGGTGAACGGATCCTCGCGCGTGCCCTGATGGCGCGCGAGAAAGGCGAGGGTGTCGCGCGTGATCTTCGGGTTCACGGCGAGCGTCTGCAGCGACGTGATGATCGAGTCGCGCCCGAACGCCGCCGAGTACCATGGGATGCCCGCCGAGATGACGTGCTGGCCGTCGTAGTCCACGAACAGCGCGCGGAGATCGAGCGTCGCCTGCGCGAGCGCACTGTTGAACTCCTCGACGTCCGTGTTCCAGCGCGTGCACTCGGATGCCCAGCGATCGTACCGCGCGCGCATGCGCGTGCGCCGCTGATCGAGCGAGCCGGGGGCGGCACGGTGCGCGCCCGTGATGAGTGCATCGGGGAGCACCTGCCACTCGAGGACCACGGGGCGGTGCGGCTCCAGACGAAAGAGCCAGCGCGCGCTGTGCGCGTGCACCTCGTTCGGCGGGAGCGCGAACGCGATCTCGCTCTGCACGAGCTGACCGTCGCGCCCACGATACGCGAAGCGAATCGAGCGCTCCGTGAGCAGCGGCGCGTAGAAGGTGCCGCGCGCCGGGCGCTGCCAGCCGCGCACCTCGAAGATGTCCGCGAAGTCGGCGCCCACTGCGAGCTCCACCCAGTAATCGATGGGAGCGGTGAGATGGTTCGTGAGCGTGAGCCGCTCGGTGAGGCGGTCGTCCAGCAGCATCGAGCGGCGAATGTGGATGCTGTTCTGCACGGCCCACGTCTCGCCGCCGAAGTGGCTGTCGTCGACGGCGAGATCGACGAGCGCGCTGTCCATGCGCAGCGCTTCGGACGACAGCAGCCCCGCCGTGCCGCCGGCCACGCGCAGCGCGTAGTGGCTCAGGATGCGCGTGTCATCGTAGAAGAGACCGAGGCCGCAGTTGCCGGCGGGCGTGATGTCGCCGCGCTGGTCGAGGACGAGGAACAGCCGGTCGTTCGTGAGCACCAGATGCCCCTCGACGTTCGACTCGTGGCGGCACTGGATGCCGGGGTACCCCACCGCCTGCTCCATCGGGACCGGAACCAGGTCCACGACGGGCAGTGTGGGGGGCGGGGCGAGTGATCGATCCATGCGCAGTACGGGGTGGAGAGCGGTCGGTCAGGCGATCTGCACGGCGGCGTCCGTGTCGACGTCCTCGATCGCGCGCTCGTACAGACGCTCATATGCATCGACCATGCGCGCACGGTCGAACCGCTCCACCGCGCGAGCGCGGCAGCGCCGTCGGTCGAACCGCTCCGCCGGCCCGCCGTCGCGAATGACCGCGGCCATCTCCTCGAGGCTGTGAACGATGAACCCCGTCACGCCGTGCTCGACCAGTTCCGGCACACTCCCGCGCGGGTACGCGACCACCGGGCACCCGCTCAACATCGCCTCGATCATCGCGAGTCCGAACGGCTCGTTCCACTCGAGGGGCGCGAGCAGCGCGCGCGCGTCGCGCAGCAGCGGCGCCTTCTCGGCGAGCCCGATGCTTCCCAGGTGTGTGACGTGCGGCAGCTCCAGCCGCGGCAACACCTCGCACTCGCTGAACTGCGCGTCGATGGAGTGCGTCTCACCCGCTACACGGATCGGCACGCCGGCGAGTGCCGCGGCATCGATGGCTGCGGGGACGCCCTTCACGGCGGCGAACCGGCCGACGAAGCACACGTAGTCGCCGCGGGGTGATGTCGTCCACTGGTAATCGCGATGATCGAGGCCGTGGTGGATGACCTCGAGCCGTCGCAGCGGAACCTCACGCCGAGCTTGATCGGCGGAGATGGCGACGTAGTACGGGTCGGGGAAGTGCCGGTAGAACGCGGAGCACGCGACGTCTTGCGCGTGGTGGATCGTGTACACCATCGGCAGCCAGGGGGTCAACCGGTTGCACGCCAGCGCCGTCGCCGTGTGCGAGTGCAACACGTCGAACTCGCCCTGCTGGATCTGCTGCAGCGCCCACGTGACGTGGTTCACGTCCACCAGTGGATCGGGGGGCCACTGCGGCTCCAAGTACAGGTGGCTCAGCTCGGCCGATGTCTGCGAGTCACCAGTCGCGAACAGCGTGACCTCGTGTCCGCGCTCGACCAGACCTTCGACCAGATGGTAGACCATCAGCTCCGTACCGCCGTACCTCTCCGGAGGTACTGCCACAAACGGCGTGGAAAGTACCGCAACTCGCATACATCCTCATGACTGTACTGCCTGAGGCTTGGTATGCAGGTGGGGTGCCACGAGGCGACGCTGCTCGGGTGTCACCGCGGCGGTTGCGGCGGCACGGTACCTGTACTACGCGGCCCGGCTCGCTTTCTCGATGCTCGCGTGCAGCTCCTCGAGGCGCTGCTCGACGAGCGCCACCAGCTCTGCCATCCCCGCGGCGTCGAAGATGAGACGTGCGCCGGCCGCCGCGTAGATCTCCGGGAGCGGCCGCGTGCCGCCGAGCGAGAGCGCGTGCCGGTAGTCGGCCACGGCCTTCGCGCGATCCCGCAGACTGTTCCGCCACACCTGCAGCGCGCCGAGCTGCGCAATGCCGTACTCGATGTAATAGAAGGGCGAGAGGAAGATGTGCAGCTGGCGGAACCAGCGCGCCACGCGCTCGGGCGCGAGTCCGCTCCAATCGACCGCCGGCTCGAAGCGCGAGCGGATGTCGAGCCACGCCGCGTCGCGCGCATCGCGGTCGCCGCCCTTGCCGCTCCCGTAGACCCAGCTCTGGAATGCATCCACAGACGCGATGTGCGGGAGCGCGAGGAGGATGTCCTCGAGGTGCTCGAGCTCCGCGTGGCGCACATCCGACGGCGAGTAATATCCCTCGGGCTGCACGAGGCGCGGCGCCGCGAGCAGCTCCATGGACATCGACGCGAGCTCCGCGGCTTCCATCCCCGTCCGCCGCTGCCAGAGCAGCGGATGCCGATGCGCGGCGAACGCATGGAAGCAGTGGCCGGATTCGTGGAGCAGCGTGTTCACGTCATCCGGCACGCCGACCGCGTTCATGAAGATGAACGGTCGGCCGGTGGCGTGGAGCGTCGTGCAGTACCCGCCGGGTGCCTTCCCCTCGCGATTGTCGAGATCGAGCAACCCTTCGTCCGCCATGATGTCGAACTCGCCGCCGAGTCGCGCGTCAACGCCGTGGAAGATGCGCCGTGCGTGCGAGACGAACTCCGCCGCATCGCGGAACGGCGCGAGCGGTGTCTCGCGATACGGATTCACCTGCAGGTCCCACGGACGAAGCACATCGACGCCGAGGCGCTCGCGCCGCCGCTCGAGCATGCGCGAGACGGCGGGGACGACGGCCCGCTCCACTGCCTCGTGAAATCGCTCGCAGTCCGCCGGCGTGTAGTCGAAGCGGTGATACGCCTTGAACACGAACGCCTGGTAGTCGGAGAGTCCCGCCGCCTGCGCCACCTGCTGCCGTAGCGCGAACATCCGGTCGAACAGATCGGCCAGCTCGGCGCGGCGCGCGATGTACTGCGAGGCCTGCGCGCGGAAGGCACGCTCCCGCACGTCGCGGTCGCGCGACAGCAGGAAGGGCTGCAGCTGCGGTACCGTGCGCTGCTGACCGTCGAACTCCACGGTCATCGAGCCGGTGATCTTCTGGTACGCCGCCCCCAGCTCCTCCAGCTCCGCGAAACGCGCCACGTTCTCCTCGCGAAAGATCTCCGCGTCCGTGCGGAACTGCGCCACGATCGTCTCCAGCCCGGCGCGGCTGTACCCCAGCTCGAGGAGCCGTCGCGAGAGCCGCACCTCCTGCTCCTCCATGCGGGGCACGATCTCCATCGAGAAGCGGAGGTGCGCCGCCTCCTTCTCCGGGTTCGCCGTGTCCGCCGTGTAGGCGATGGTGGCGAGCGTCGCGGCATCGCCCACCAGCTCATCGAGCCGGGACCACGCCGCCAGCCACGCTTCCACGTTCTCCCGCGTGAGCGGCTCCTCGGCGAGCGCGTCGTAGAAGGGCGCAATGTCCGCCCAGGTCGCGTCGGCGAAGCCTGCGGGGGAATCGGGCAGCGGGTGTCCAGGCACGAGAGCTCCTTTCGAGAAATCGCTGGTACGAGTTATGAGATCGCGACAGTGCGCGAAATCTAAGCTACGACGGCCGGCCGATGCGTGTCGATGGGACGTGCGTCTGGTGCGCGCACCGCGCGTGACACGCTGACCGGACCCGATCACACATGAGGAGGCGATTGATGCGTGCGGCGCGGCTGTGCTGGTCGGCGACGGGCCTCGTAATGCTCGTCGCGACGAGCTCGTGCTTCCTGTTCCACGGCTCGAGCTCCCCTGCGCAGGGCGATGCGGTGTACGTGTACGTGGCGAACGATCTGCTCGCGCCGAGTCAGGTGACGGTGGAGCTCATCCCCGACAGCGGTACGAAGCGCACGTTGGGGCTCGTGCCGCCCGCGACGCACCAGATGCTGAACCTGGTGCCGGCGCCACGCACGGGGCAGGTGCGGCTGCAGGCGCTCGCGCAAGGCGCTCCGAACGTCCTGTCACCGCCGTTCGGCCTGGCGAACGCGGCGGCGGTCTCCTGGGATCTCCGCACGAACGCCGTGCAGCTCGTGCCGCGCGCGCCGCGCTGAGATCAATGGGGTCAGAGT